>DASQZW010000326.1:0-5469 GCA_035638495.1 Terriglobales bacterium | reverse complement strand
CAGCCGACGACGTACTCGGGCGTGCACCGGGCGCGCAGGTCGGCGTCCGCCACCTGGGACTCCATGAACTTCCGCCAGCGCCCGACCAGGTTGGCGCGGAGGGCCGGCGACCCCACGAGCGCGGTGCCCAGCAGCTCGCCGAGCAGGTAGATCCGCAGGCGGTCCGCGCGCCTGAGCAGCGGGACCGTGTCGAACAGGCGGCGCTCCAGCGACCCGTACAGGCGGTCAGGCTTGGGGATGACGTACGGCGCGCTGCGCTGGAAGACGTGGACCCGCGCCGCCCGCCGTGCGATCTCGGGCACGAACTGGATCACGCTGGCGCCGGTGCCGACCACGGCCACGCGCCGGCCGTCGAGGGCGGTGGCGTGGTCCCATCGAGCGGAGTGCCACGAGGGACCGCGGAACCGGTCCCGGCCCGGGATGTCGGGCAGCGCCGGCCGGTTGAGCTGACCGACGGACGACACGACCGCCCGGGCGGTGACCTCCTCCCCGCCGGCGACCGCCAGGCTCCAGCGCGACCGGTCCTGGTCGAACGTGGCCGAAGTGACCTCCGCACCGAAGCGGAGATGGGGGCGCAGCTCGTACGCGTCGGCCAGCTCCTGCAGGTAGCGCAGGATGTCGGACTGGCTGGAGTACCGCCGCGGCCAGGACCGCTGGTGGAACGAGAACGAGTACAGGTGCGAGGGCACGTCGCAGCCGGCGCCCGGGTAGGTGTTCTCCCGCCACGTGCCGCCGATCCCGCCGGCCTTCTCGAGGATCACGTACTCCAGGCCGGTGCGGCGGAGTCGGGTCGCCATCCCCAGCCCGCCGAAGCCGGCGCCGACGATCGCGACGTCGACGTCAGGCATGAGATCAGAGGCCGGCCAGGAACTCGAGCAGGGCCGCGTTCACGGCCTCGGGCGCCTCCTGCTGGACCCAGTGGCCGGCGCCGGGTACCAGGACGACTCCGCGCAGGTCCGTCACCCGCTCGCGCATCGGGTCGAGCGACGCCATGGCGAGGACCGGGTCGCCGGCCCCGGCCACGAACAACGCCGGAACCTCGACGCGCGCGCCGGCCAGCTCTGGCGTCAGCTCCCAGTTGCGGTCGAAGTTGCGATACCAGTTCAGGCCGCCCGTGAACCCGGTCCTCGCGAACACTGACGCGTAGTGGTCCAGGTCGGTCTGCGAGAGCCACGCCGGCAGCCCGGCCGGCTCGGGCAGCCGGTCCACCATGCCCCTGCCGTCGCGGGGCCCGCTCAGGAGCGCCAGCGACTCCGCCGACGGCGTGCCGGAGACCGCGCAGATCAGCCGTCGCAGCGTCGTCGAGGCGTCGCGGCCCAGGTCCGCGTCCGCGATCCCCGGCTCCTGGAAGTACAGGATGTAGAACCAGTTGTCGGCGAACAGCCGCTTCCAGATCCGGGTCGGGGGGTGCTCCGAGCGGGGCGTGTACGGCACGCTCATGCCGGCCACGCCGCGCACGCGGTGCGGCGCGCGCAGCGCGAGGTTCCAGACCACCGGCGCGCCCCAGTCGTGCCCGACGAGAACGGCCCGCTCCTCGCCCATCGCGTCCATCAAGCCCAGGACGTCGCCGGTGAGGTGCAGGATGTCGTACGCGTCGATCGCCTCGGGCCGGGTGCTGCCGCCGTAGCCGCGCATGTCCGGCGCAACCGCGTGGTAGCCGGCCGCGGCGAGCGCCGGCAGCTGGTGCCGCCACGAGTGGGACAGCTCGGGAAAGCCGTGGCACAGCACCACCAGCGGCCCCGATCCCGCCTCCACGACCCGCAGGTCGACGCCGTTCGTGCGGATGGTGCGCTCGGCGGCCACCGTCAGTTGGCGGCCTCGGCAGCCTCGGCGGCCTCGGCGGCCTCGGCGGGCTCAGCCTCGGCGGCCCCGGCGGCCAGCTCGTGCTCCTCCCGGTGGCGCTCGATCGCGCTCTGCACCGCGGCGGTCGCGGCACCGATGAACGTCTCCCGGTTCTCGGCTGCCCAGTCCCGGCTCGCGACCAGCGTGTGGGCCGAGCGCTGCAGCTCGGGCATCACATACCGCGCGAACAGGTCGTAGGAGTGCAGCGTCTCGCGCTCGTCGGCCCACTCGTGCGCGAGGAGCAGGTACGTGCCGAACCCGCCCGACTTCTCCGCCAGCCGGCGGATCTGCGCCACCGCGTCGTCGGGCGTGCCGATGACCGCGAAGCCCGATGCGTTGAGGACCTCGACCATCTCCGGATGGGTGCTGGCGTTCGGGGCGATGGGAAGAGCGGCGACCCGCTGGAAGTAGTCGACCCACTGCTCCAGTCCGAACACCGTGTCCCGGGCCGCCTGTTCGCGCGTCTCGGCGAGGTGCATCGGGCCGACCAGGCGCCAGCCGCGCCGGTCGACCGGGGTCCCGAACTGCGCCGCACGCTCCTCCATGATCCCCCAGTGGTAGCCGAGCGCGTCGAACCCGCCCAGGCTGGTCGCGCCCAGCGAGAGGAGGCTGCAGCCGAACCGCCCCGCGGCGCGCGGGCCGGCCGGCGAGACCTGGGCTGCGACCGCCACCTCGAAGTGGGGTCGCTGGTACGGCCGCAGCTGGAGGCGGGCGTCGTGCAGCTCGAACCAGTCGGTCTCGTACGTGAGCGGCTCCTCGCTGCGGAGGAGCAGCAGGATCGCCTCCAGCGCCTCCTCCATCATGTCGCGCTGCCGGGCGACCTCGATGCCCATCATGAACGCGTCAGAGGGCAGCGCGCCCGGCCCCACCCCGAACATCACGCGGCCCCTGGTCAGGTGGTCGAGGAGGCACATGCGGTCGGCCAGCAGCAGCGGGTGATGGTAGGGCAGCGACGAGACCCCCGTGCCCAGGCGCAGGTGCCGCGTCCGCTCGGCGGCCGTGGCGATGAAGACCTCCGGCGAGGGGATGATCTCGTACCCGGCCGAGTGGTGCTCGCCGATCCAGGCCTCGTGGAAGCCCAACCGGTCCAGGTGCTGCAGCAGGGCGAGGTCCCGCTCCAGCGCCAGCGTGGGATTCTGCCCGCACGGGTGGAACGGGGCCAGGAAGATGCCGAACCGCTGCGGTTCCTGCTGATGCATGCGCTTCTCCTTCAGGGCCGGACCAGGACCTTGCCTTGCGCCGCGTTCCCGAGCGCGGCGAACGCCCCGGCGACGCCGTCTAGGCCCACGACGCCCGTCACCAGTTCCTCGGCCGGGAACTCGCGCCGTCCGAGGCGGTCGAGCGTGGCGGCGAACTCGTCCGCCCGGTAGCCGAACGAGAAGCGGATCTCCAGCTCCTTCGTGACCGCGTAGAAGGGGTCGATCCGGTCGGGCTCCATGCAGACGCCGACCACGATCACTTGGGTCCGCGGCGGCGCCTGGCGGATGATCGTCTGGAGGACGCCCGGCACGCCGACAGCCTCGAAGATCACGGCGTCGCGCACCTGCCCGCCCAGCATCTCCAGCGCCGCGCGGTCCGCCTGCCGGGTCGGCACGCCGAGGTCCGCCCACTTCCCGTAGGGCGACTCGGCCGCCGGGTCGACCACGTCGTCCGCCCCGACCAGCTCGGCGAGGCGCCGGCGCGGTGCCGAGAAGTCTGCGGCGATCACCGGGCCGTGACCGCGCGCCTTCAGGGCGGCCACCACCGCGAGTCCGATCGGGCCGCACCCGATCACGACGCACACCTCCTGACCGGTCAGGCGCGCCAGCTGCACCGCGTGCTCGCCGACGGCCAGCGGCTCGGTGAGCGCGGCCACCTCGGACGGGAGGTCGTCCGGCACCGCGCGGAGGAGCGCCTCCTGCAGCACCATGTGCTCGGCCAGGCCGCCGGGATAGCGGTTCGAGTAGCCGATACCCTCGGGGCCGTCGGGCCCGACGACGACCGGCACCGAGCAGATCCTGGTGCCGACGGGCAGGACGCGCTCGGTACCGGGTCCGTGCGCCACGATCTCGGCGCAGAACTCGTGACCGAACACCACGCCGCGCTCGGGGTCGAGGCCGCCCGGCCCGCCGACGTCCGCGATCAGACCCGCGAAGCGGCGGAGGTCGGCCGCGGCGTGGAGGTCGGAGCCGCAGATGCCGCACGCGAGCGTCCGCACCAGCACCTGGCCGGGGCCGGGGACCGGCTGCTCGACCTCCTCGACCTCGAGCCCCTCGATTCGCTGCACCGCCGCTCGCATGATTTCGATATGCGTATCACATTCGAGGGCCGGGTGGCTCTGGTGACGGGAGCGGCGCGGCCTCGGGGCATCGGGCGTGCGACGGCGATCCGCCTCGCCGAGAGCGGCGCCGACGTGGGCTGCCTCGACATCGCCCGACCTTACGAGGAGGCGCCGGCGCACCGCACGGCGTCCGCCGACGACCTGCGGGACGTGGTCGAACGGGTCGAGGCGCTGGGCAGGCGCGCGGTCGCGGTGCGCGCGGACGTCTCGGACGAGGCGCAGGTCGAGGCGGCCGTGCAGGCGGCCAGCGAGGCCCTGGGCACCATCACTCTCGTCGCCAACGTGGCCGGCGGCAGCGGCCCGGGATTCGGCGTGGGGCCGCTCATCGGGCTCCCCGAGCGTGAGTTCCGGCGCGTCCTCGACGTGAATCTGGTGGGCACGTGGCTCGTCTCCCGCGCCTGCGCGAGCCGGATGGTGGCGGCCGGGGCCGGCGGCCGCATCTGCAATGTGTCCAGCCAGGCGGGCAAGCGGGCGTTCCCGCTCCTGGGCGCATACAGCGCGGCCAAGGCCGCGGTTATCCTGCTGACGCAGTCGCTGGCGCTGGAGCTGGGACCGGCCGGCATCTCGGTCAACGCGGTCTGCCCCGGCACCGTGGACACGGACCTGGTCAACCCGGACGGCTCACTGGAGACGATGCTCGGGGGTCCGGAGGGGCTGACCCGGTTCCTGGAGCGCGAGATCCCGCTGCGCCGGCTGCAGACGGCCGACGAGATCGCCGCGACGATCTGCTGGCTGCTGTCGGACGAGGCAGCCGCGGTGACGGGCGAGGCGGTCAACGCCAGCGCCGGGCAGACGATGGTGTGAGTCGCGGTCGCTACCGTAGGAGCCGATGATGCGAATCGCCGATGCCGACGTCGCAGAGCTGCGCGACTACCTGGCCCGGATGGTGGAGCTGCTGCCCCGCCTGCCGCTCGACGCGCGCGTCGGCGGCGGCGCCGGTGTGGGCCAGCTGGCGTTCCACGCGGCCGAGTCCGCCGACCACTGGATCCGGCTCCGGATACTGGGCGACCCCCGGCCGCGCGACCGCGAATCCGAGTTCGCGGGCCAGCCCACGCGGGAAGACGTGGCCGCGGCGCTGCGACGGGCGCTGGACGCCTGCGACGAGCTCGTGAGCCGCGCTCCGGAGCTCGGCGTGCCCAGCCCGAACGCGCCTCCGAACGAGCCCGGGTGGACGGTGCTGAACTGCCTCGTTCACGCCACGGCTCATACCGCCGAGCACGTCGGCCACCTGGAGAGCAGCCTCGCGTGACGTGGACCCTCCTCGGCCTGGCCGCCGCCCTGCGCGGGGGCGAGCTCGGCGCGGTCGA
>DASQZW010000325.1:0-27136 GCA_035638495.1 Terriglobales bacterium | reverse complement strand
CGCCCTGGTGCTCGCGTTCAGCCTCAGCCGGGAGATCGCCGAGTGGGATCGGGTCGCTCTCACCGAGTCGATCACGCTGTCCCTGCTGGCGCTCCTGGTCGCGGCCTCGATCCTGTACGTGCAGCGACCCGGCCGCGCGCTCCTCGGTGCGGTACTCGTGCTCGGGGTGCTGTGGGCGTTCGTGCGGGATGCAAACGCGTACGACCTGCTCTTCGTCGCCCCGGTCCTCGTCGTCGCCGCCGTGGTGCACCGCGGCCGGCGCGCGCTGCACGGCGCGGCCGCCGCCGGGTTTCTCTTGATCTTCGTTGCGAGCGTCGCATCGTCCGACGCAGGACTGCGCTGGGAGTACTCGTTCTACAGCACCATGGGACTGCGGCTGCTCGAGGACACCGCGGCCGTGGACTACTTCACCGCGCACGGGATGCCGATGAGCGGCGCGCTGGTCGGGCGGACGGGGCACGGGGCCGGCGACGACCACGCGGCGTTCTTCCGCGACCCGCGCCTCTACGAATTCCGCCAGTGGTCCCGCCAGCACGGTCAGCGCACCTATCTCATGTTCCTGCTCACCCATCCCCGGGCCGGCATCATCACGCCTGGATCCAGGCTCGTGGACCTGCTGTCACCGTTGGCGTCGATCCGGGCGTACGCCGGTCGGGCGTGGACGCCGCTCAACGGAACCGCGCTCCAGGGCATGCCGTCGGCGTGGCTGTTCCCGGATCGAGACGCGCCCGGCTTCGTGCTGGCCGGCGCGGTGGGGTTCGCGGCCGCCGCGGCGCTGGCCGTCGGCTGGCGACGCAGTCTGGTGGTGCCCGCAATCCTGGTCGCGACGGCGCTGCCGCTCGCGGTCGCGATCTACCACGCCGACGCCGGCGACCTCGGCCGCCACGAGATGATCCCCGCCGCGCAGGTGCGTCTCGGTCTGTGGCTGCTCCTGCTGGTCGCAGTCGACATGGTCGCGCTCGCCCGGCGGCGTGACGGCGGGGCCACGCCCGCCGAGCCGCAGTCCGGCGATCCGGGTCGAACGTCGGTCGCCTACATCGTCGCCCGCATCAACGTCGGCGGCGTCGCCCGCCTGCTGAACCTGCTCGCGACCCGGATGGATCCGCAGTTCGACAGCGTGGTGCTCACCGGCGAGCCGGACGCCCGAGAAGGCTCGCTCGTGGACGAGGTACGCGCCTCCGGCGCGGTCGTCCTGGAGGTCCCGGGCCTGCGCCGCCGGCTGTCACCCATCGAAGATGTACGTGCGTTCTGGTGGCTGTACCGCTACCTGCGCCGGACACGGCCGCAGATCGTTTCGACGCACACCGCGAAGGCCGGCGCGATCGGCCGTGTGGCCGCGATCGCGGCAGGGGTCCCGGTCCGCGTGCACACGTTCCACGGGCACGTGCTCGAGGGCTACTTCGACCCGGTCCGGACCGCCGTGTTCCGCGGCATCGAACGCGTCCTCGGCGCCTGCAGCACGCGCGTGATCGCGGTCAGCCCGGGGATCGCCGCCGACCTGCGCCGGTTCGCCATCGGCGGCCGCAAGCTGACCGTGATCCGGTCGGGTTTCGAGCTCGACGGGCTGACCAGCGGGTCCCCCACCTCGCTGCGGGAGGAGCTGGGCATCGCGCTGGACGCACCGTTGGCCGGCATCGTCGGCCGGCTGGCGCCGATCAAGAACCACGGCGTCTTCCTCCTGGCCTGCCGGCAGGTGCACGAGCGGCTGCCGAAGGCGCGATTCCTGGTCGTCGGCGACGGCGAGCTGGCTCCCAGCCTCCGCGCCGAGACGGAGCGGCTGGGGCTGGCCGAAGTCGTACGGTTCACCGGCTGGCGAAGCGACCTCGCCGATGTCTACGCGGCGCTGGACGTCGTGGTGTGCAGCTCGAACAACGAGGGCCTGCCGGCCGCGCTCGTCGAGGCCGGCGCCGCCGGCAAGCCGGTCGTGGCGACCGACGTGGGCGGCGTCGCGGACCTGGTCGCCGACGGCGTGAACGGCATGCTGGTGCCGTCCGGCGACGCGACCGCCCTCGCCGAGGCGATCGGCTCCCTCCTCGCCGACCGGGAGCGCGCCGCGCGAATGGGTCAGGAGGGCAGGCGAATCGCGAACGCCGGCTACGCCGCGCAGCGCATGGTGGACGAGACGGCCGCGCTGTACCGTGAGCTGCTCGGCCAGCCGGCGCCGGTCGCGGTGCGCGCTTGACCGCGACGTTCGCGGACATCCTTCGCTGCCCGACCTGCGGTGGGCGTCTGTCGCCGGCGCCCGGCGCGCTGGAGTGCCCCGGCGAGCACCGCTTTCCGATCGTCGGCTGCGTCCCCCGCTTCGTCGATTCCGAGCTGGACCTCGGGAACTTCGGCTTCGAGTGGAACCGGCATCGGACGACGCAGCTGGACGGTCCCGACAGCGACGAGTCGGAGCGGACGTTCCGCAGGAAGACCGGGTTCGCGCCGGCCGACCTGGAGGGCAGGCTGGTGCTGGACGCCGGCTGCGGCATGGGCAGGTTCTCGGACGTGGCCTCTCGCTGGGGCGGGACCGTCGTGGCCGTCGACCTCAGCGGCGCCGTCGACGCGGCTCATCGCAACCTCGGCCACCGCGAGAACGTGCACATCGTCCAGGCGGACATCTTCCACCCGCCCTTCGCCGACGCGACGTTCGACGCCGTGTTCAGCATCGGCGTGCTGCACCACACGCCGAACACGAGGCGGGCGTTCGAGCGGCTCACGCGGCTGGTCAAGCCGGGTGGCGTGATCGCGATCTGGCTGTACTCGGGCTACGGCAGCGCGAAGTGGACGGTGTCCGACCTCCTGCGCCGGTGGACCTGGCGGCTGCCGAGACGGACCCTGCACGCGCTGGCGCACGTCGCCGTCCCCAAGTACTACGTCGACCGCCTTCCCGCGATCGGGCCGATCTCACGCGTGCTGCTCCCGGTGAGCCCGCACCCCAGGGCCGACTGGCGGGTCCTCGACACGTTCGACTGGTACTCGCCTCGCTATCAGTGGAAGCACACCTACGAGGAGGTCTTCCCCTGGTTCGAGGCCCAGGGCCTCGTGGACATCCGCGTCCTCGGCGTGCCGGTTGCGCTGCGGGGACGCCGGCCGACATATTCGTGAGCGGCGTCGAGCGCCACGCCGCCGACATCGCCGTCCTCGCGGCCGCAGCGCTGGTCACCGCGCTCCGCCCCAGGCTGGCCCCCTACCTCGCCGTGCTGGGCGTCCTGTTCCAGAGCTCCGCCACGCACGTCATGACGAGTGACGGGCTCGTGCTGGCCGGCGCGGCAGCCGGGCTGGCCGTCGATCGGCTGCGGCGCCGCGACTGGCCGGCGCTGTCCGACCTGCCGGCAGCGCTCCCGGTCCTGCTGGCGCTGGACGTGCTGATGCTGGCCTCGCTGCTGGCGAACGCCGGCGGCCCGGCCGGGGGCGTGGCCGCGCAGTCGACCGCGTACTTCATCAGCAGGTCCGTGCTGGTCGGCGCGGTCGTGGTCCTCGCGCCGCGCCCCCTCGACTGGCCATGGGGCTGGATCTCGGCGGGCGGTCTGGGCGCGCTCCTCGTGGGCCTGACGAGGCTCCTCGAGCTGGCCGGGGTCCCGGCGTCCGCGCTCGCTGGGTGGCTCTCGATCAGCATCCTCGGCGACGTGCGCGACGTCGGGAGCTGGAACGGGTTCGCCATCGCCATGGTCGCCGGCGCGCTCCTGGCGCTGATCGCGGCCATCGGCCGGCCCCGGCCGCGCCCGTTGACCGCCTTCTGGCTGGGCGTCGCGCTCGTCGTCCTCCTGGCTGGAGCGACGGCGCAGTCGCGCACCGTGACCGTGATCGTGGTGCTGCTGTTCCCGGTCCTCACGCTGGTCGCCTCCAGTCCCCGACACCGGGCAGCGGTCGCCGGCCTCGGCCTGGCGTTCCTCGCCGTGGCGGTGACGCCGGTCGGGTCGATCCTCGACAAGCCCGTGCTCGTCCAGGCGTCGCGGTCGCCGGACAGCGTCGTGACGGGGACCCCGATCCCGCCCGCGACCCAGGAGGCGCCTCCAGCACGCTCGGCAGGCGGCACCGTCGCACCGCCGTTCACCGCGCCGGCCGCCCCGCCGGTGGACTGGCGGTCGCTGCTGAACCAGCCGTACTACCGCATCGAGCAGGAGTTCTCCCGTCCGACGGTGTATGACCACGGGAACTACCTCGCGATCCTCGTCCGATCGGGTGCCTATCGAACCGACGTGCAGCTGCACGTCGACGTGGGCCGGAGAACGGTCGCGGTAGTGACGGCGGATCGCATCGGGTCTTCCTATCAGTGGATCGTGGTACCGATCCCCGACGGCCTGCTGACGAGCGAAGGGAACGTCGTAATCGGGCTGAGCGCATCGGGCTCGCTCGACAGCAGCACCCACTACATCAGCGTCGGCGGGACCGATGCGTTCGCTCCGGACGTGGCCTCCCGCGCCTACTCTGCCGGACGCCTGGTGACCGATGACCTCTCGGCCGACCCGGGGGTGCAGCGGGGCACCTTCCTGGTCCTCCTCGACGGCCGCGTGCCCGCCTTCTCGCGATTCCGGGCCGGTTCGCAGACGGTGCTGGATCCGTCCCTGAGCGACCGCCTCGCCCTCTGGGACACGGGGTGGCGCGTATTCCTGGCCAATCCCGTCCTCGGAACCGGCTACTACACGTTCGGGTCGGTCCAGGAGCGATACGCGACCACCGCCCTGTTCTTCCGGTACGACAACGCGCACAGCAACTTCGTCGAGCTGCTCGCGGACCTGGGCGTGCTCGGTCCGCTGGTCCTGCTGCTGCTCATCGGCACCGTGGCCGTACCGCTCGTCGTCGACGCCCGCCGGTCTCGCGGCGAGCGCCGCTGGCTCGACGTGGCCCTCGCGGCGGCGATCGCGGTCATGCTCGTCGCGTCGGTCACGCAGACCTGGATGGCGGACAGCCGGGTCGCCCTGTTCTTCTGGCTGCTCGTGCTTGCGGCCAGCCCGACGGTGGGTGCGTCTCTCAGGGTGCTGGGTTCGCGGTGGGCACGCTCAGGCGGCGCTGCAGGAGCACCGCCAGGGGCACGATCGGGATGGCGACGGCTCCGAGCGGCTGCGGCAGGAAGCTGGCGGCGGCGACTGCGGCCAGGCCGGCTCCCGTGAGCCACCAGCTGGCAGCGGTCAGGCGGAATCCGAACCAGGAGCGGAGCAGCGGAAACGCCAGCAGCGGCCACCAGACGAACGAGAGGGCGTACGCGGCGCTGATGCCCGGGAGGCCCACATGGGGCATGAGGGCGACCGCGAACAGCACCCAGAGCGCGTTCTGCCCGGCGATGAGGAGCAGGTGCGTGCGCACGCGGCCGAGCGCGAAGAAGGCGACACCCAGCGACCAGCCGAGGACCCGCACGTAGTCGCCGAGCACCTGGACCGGCACCAGGGGAGCAGCAGCCAGGAACGCGTGTGAGTACAGGACCTGGATCAGCGGGCCGCGCAGCGAGGTGACGACGCAGAGCACGGGGACCATCAGGAAGAGGTTGGCCCGGAGCGCCGAATTCAGCAGCTCGTCGAGCTGGCGCGGCCCCCGTGCGGCGATGCGCGGGAAGACGTACGCGGCCATCCACGTCATGAACATCGCGATGTACTGGCTCGAGAACCCGTACACCGACTGGTACAGCCCGTTGTCGTGCTCGCCGAGGGTCCGCACCAGCACCGTCCGCACGATGAGGAGTGAGCCCCAGTTGGCGATCCCGCCGAGCAGGAGTACGGTGCCGAAGCCCAGCAGCAGTCGGGACTCGGAGCGAGCGGCCCGCACCGCATCCAGCCGCCAGCGCCGTTCGCGGTAGGCGAGCCACAGCTCGCCGATGTACACGAACGACTGCACGACGCTGCCGATCAGCACAGAGGCGATCGTGCCGGCGAGGCCGAACGCGAGCGTGGCCGGAACCAGCACGGCGAGCGTCGCCGCGGCGTTGGCCACGCTGGCCCGCGTCAGCCGTCGCACGGCGCTCATCCCCTGGAGCACGTATCCGACGGCGCCGCTCAGGTTGTACAGCGGAAAGCTGAGGATCAGCAGGCCGACGAGCGGCTGGTACCTGGCGCTGCCGGTCAGGACGAACGAGATGTGCCCGGAGGCGGGCAGCAGGACGACGCACGCGGCGAGCGCGGATCCGACCGACAGGAGCGCGGCGCTGCCGACGACCCGGCTCGTCATCCGTTCGTCGCTGTCGGCCTGCGCCACGAGCTTCGCGACTCCCGTCGTGAGGCCGAGCGGGATGATGGTCGAGACGAACGCCGCGAAGTTCAGGAGCTGGACGAGGATGCCGACGGCGGACGGCCCCAGCGCGACGGCGTAGAGCTTGGCCGCGACGACCGCCCGCAGCAGGTTCGCCACGGACCCCAGGCTCAGCAGGCCGGCGGAGCGCGCGAATGTCGAGAGGTCGAAGCGAACGCCTGCCTCCGCCTCCCCGGCCACCACCTCGGCAGCAACCTCGGTCACAGCGTCGCGGAGTGCTCCACGCAGGGGGGCGGCACCGGCGCCGTGTCGACGAACCGTCGCAGCCAGAGCTCCAGCAGGAGCAGGTCCCAGAGGACACGCTGATGCTCGTTGCGGCCCGCGAGGTGGACGTTCACCATCTGCCGGACGGCGGCGGGCCGGAAGTAGCCGCGCCCGAGCGCGCGGTCGGACAGCAGCGTGTCGAGCAGGAGCTCGCGCAGGCCGGTCCGCAGCCAGTCTGCCAGCGGCACCCCGAATCCCATCTTGGGCCGATCGAGCACGGCGTCCGGGAGCACGCCCCTGAGCGCCTCCTTGAACAGATACTTGCCGGTGGACCCCCGGAGTTTCAGGTTGGACGGGAGGCGCGCCGCGAACTCGAGGAGCTGGTGGTCGAGCAGCGGCGATCGCGCTTCCAGCGAGTGCGCCATGGTGGCGACGTCCATCTTCACGAGCAGGTCGTCGGGCAGGTAGTGGTTGACGTCGGTCTCCAGCATCGCATCCAGCAGGTCGCTCGGGCGCTGTCGTTCGAGCTGCTCCAGCATCGGCGGAGGCTCCGCCGGGAGATCGCGCAGTGCGTCGTGACTGTACATCCAGGCCTTCCGAACCGGACTCAGATGCCTGAGTGTCGCCACGTACGCCTCGTACGCATCGCGGTGGCTGTACTCCGCGATGCCCCCGCCCCGCCGGCCCTGCAGCCGGCGGACCGCCCGGGCCGCGCCCAGCGCCGCCCTCCGCAGGGGGCCGGGCACCCGGTAGAGGTTGGCGGTCCTGGCCACGAGACGGTACCGGCCGTAGCCGGCGAAGCTCTCGTCGCCGCCGTCGCCGTTCAGCACCACCGTCACGTGGGGCCGGGTGATGCGCGCGACGTGGAACGACGGGATGGCGGACGAGTCGCCGAACGGCTGGTCGTAGTGCCACACGATGTCATCGATCAGGTCCGGCGCGGTGCGGCCGATCCGCAGCTCGTGGTGCTCGGTTCCGAAGCGTTCGGCGACCATTCGGGCGTACGGGCTCTCGTCGAACTCGTCCTCCTCGAACCCGATCGAGAAGGTCTTCAGACGCTTCGCCGAGGACCCCGCCGCCATCGCCACGACCGCGCTGGAGTCGACGCCGCCGGACAGGAAGGCCCCGAGCGGGACCTCGCTCTCCAGCCGGACGGCGACCGCCTCGCGAAGGATCCGCACCAGCTCCTCCCGCAGTTCGACCTCCGGCTCGGAATGCTTCGGGCCGTATTGCAGCCGCCAGTAGCGGCGCGTCTCCACCTCGCCGTCGCTCCAGCGCAGCCAGTGGCCCGGGGCAAGACGCCGGACGCCCTCGAACGCGGTGAGGGGCGAGGGGACGTACTGGAGCGTCAGGTAGTGGTCGATCGCGGCCAGGTCGGGGACCCGCCGCACCTCGGGGTGCTGGAGGATCGCCTTGATCTCGGAGCCGAACAGCAGGGTCCCGTCGGCCAACCGGCAGTGGTAGAGCGGCTTCTTGCCCACGCGATCGCGAGCCAGGAAGAGCGTGCGCTCGCGCTCGTCCCAGATCGCGAGCGCGAACATGCCGCGGAGGCGTTCCAGGCAGGCCTCCCGCTCCTCCTCCCAGAGGTGCAGGACGACCTCCACGTCCGAGCGGGTACGCAGCCGGTGGCCTCGCTCCACGATGCCGCGCCTCAGCTCGTGGTGGTTGTAGATCTCGCCGTTCAGCACGATCGCGACCGTGCCGTCCTCGTTCTCGATCGGCTGGTTGCCGCCCGCCACGTCGATGATGCTCAGCCGCTGGAAGGCGAACCCGGCGCAGCCTCTGATCAGCTGCCCGCGCTCGTCCGGGCCCCGGTGGAGGAGGACCCGGCCCATCCGGTCGAGGAGCTCCGGGTCGCCGGGTCGCCCGGCCCAGCCGGCGATGCCGCACATCTCAGGAGGGCCGGCGCCGGCGGAGCCGCCCGTCGTGCGTCAGCGTCTCGTACAGGTCCTCGGTGCGGGCCACCATGCCCTCGGTGGAGAAGGAGCGCTCCATCCGGGCGCGGGCGGCTTCGCCCATGCGCCGGCGTTCGTCGGGGTGGTCGATCATCCACGTGATCGCGTCCGCCATACTCACCGAGTCCGAGGGTGGGACCAGCAGGCCGCTCACCTGATGGCCGACGAGCTCCGGGACGCCGCCCACCGCCGTCGCGAGCGGCGGCACGCCGCAGGCCATCGCCTCCATCACCGCGTTGGGCAGGCCCTCCTGCGTCGAGGCCAGGAGGAGGAAGTCGAACCCGGGCAGGTACGCGGCCGCGTCGGGTCGTCGACCGGCGAAGACGATCGAGCCGGCGAGCCCGAGTTCGTCACGCAGCGTCTCCACGCGGCCGCGTTCCAGGCCGTCGCCGAACAGCACGAGCCGGAAGCCGGAGCGTTTCGAGGCCACCAGTCGCACCGCGTGGAGCACCGTCTCGTGTCCCTTGTACGGGAAGAAGTTCGCGATCATGGCGGCCGTCACCGGCGCTCGCCACGACGGCTTGAGATCGGGCGCCGGCCCGTCGGGCGGGTCGATGCCGTTGGGGATGACGAGCGTGCGGTCGGGTCGCAGGCCTTCGCGTTCGATCGCGTACGCGCGCACCGCCTCGCTGTTGCACAGGTGGACCGCGATGACGCGATTGGCGAGGCGTGCCATGAGGCGCAGCCGGCCCTGCGGGTAGCTGTGATAGGAGGTCAGGCCGCGGCGGCCCGCGATGATGACCGGGATGCGTGCGGCCCAGCCGCTCAGCCCGCCCAGCATGTAGGCGGCGGGCAGATAGGCGTGGAGCACGTCCGGGCGGTCGGCGCGGAGCGCGCGGTACAGGCGGATCAACAGCCAGAGGCCCTGGACCAGGAATCCCCGCTGGCCGCGCCGGCGGCGTTCGTCCAGCGTGCGCCAGCTCAGGTGCGTGACGCGGATCCCGGGCCGCAGGTCGCCCTCCAGAGGCCCACCTGCCAGAAAGGTCACGATGCTCGGCTCGAAGCGCTCGGGGTCCAGCGCGTTGACCAGCCGGACCAGCTGGCGCTCCGCGCCGCCGACGTCGAGGCTGCCGATCAGGTAGGTGATCCTCAGCGGTCGCCCGCGGGCCGTGGCCGGCTCCGCGGCGGCCATCGACGGTGAGATCACGCCGCGGACCTCACCGGGAGCGGTCTGCTCGACGCACCGAAGCGCCGGAGGAGGTTGTTGGTCATGGTGACGACATCGGAGGTCTCCTGCCGGCCGTCGATGAAGTCCTCCCAGCTCCACGTGCCCGCGCTGAACACCTGCGAGCCGTGCCGTGTCTGGTAGTAGATGGAGTCGCAGTGCGACGGCCGGCCCGACTTCACGACCGGCGAACTGCTGACGATCACGAGCTTCGCCGGGACCGGCAGGTTCGGATCGAACCGGTCGCACTCGACGCCGACGAGCCCTGGGATGCTGCCGCCGGCGACCAGGTTCGTGCCGGCGCTCAGCCAGTCCGGCGCGGTCGCCACCAGCACCCAGTCCGTGGGCTGTTTGAGGATCGGATCGGTGTAGATCGTCCCGGTCAGCGACGACTCCGGTCGCGAGAGCGGCGGGTCGGCGAACCGCACGGTGGCATCGGATGGGTCGGCGGCCGCGATGGGGTCGATGCTGGCTGACCGGTAGCAGATCAGCACGGAATGGTCCGCGCCCGAGGCGCCGGTCCCGTAGCGGACCTGCCAGAAGACGTCGTTCCCACCCAGGAAGAGCAGGTTCGTCCCGTTGTCCCGCGCCCCCTCGACGTTGTCCCGCATCGCCCGCGACCAGTACTCGTCGTGGCCCACGGCGATGAAGACCCGGTGGCGGCCGAGCAGCTTCGAGTCGCGATCGACGTCCACGCTCGTGGCGTACGTGACGTCGTATCCGCTGCGCTCCAGGTAGGCGACCGTCTCGAAGTCCTGGCGGAGTCCGGCGAGCGTTGCGTAGGGACGTTCGAGTGACACCTGCGTCGCCGCCAGGTTGAACTCGCCGGACGCGAGCGTGGACGGACCGGTGCTGTTGGTCCCGTACAGCGACTTCCCGCCCCAGTTGTTGTAGGCCTGGTACGTGTTGAGCGGCAGGACCGCCAGGACGTCGCTGTGACTGCGATCGTCGCGCACCACGAACGGCGCATAGGCGACGTCGCCGTCCGGGGTGGTCATTCGCACCAGGTAGTCGCCGCTCAGCCACGACGCGGGGATCGTGAACGAGGTCGTCATGGCCCATCGCGGCTGCAGCAGGCCGGTCTCCGGTTCGTAGAGGCAGGTCGGACAGCCGCTCACGCCGAACGTCTGCGGCTTCCAGCTGCCCTGGTCGCGCCCGGGCAGGCCGTAGGCGGTTCGCACCAGCCTGCCGCGGAGGCCCCCGTACCAACCCATCCGGTAGAAGTCGAGGTCGTAGCTCCCGGACGCGGTGCTCACCGCGACCGCGACCAGGTGGCCCACCTCGACGCTGGCGGGGACGACGTACCCGCTGATCCCGGCGCCGTGCGCGGGCACGTCCCAGCCCGGGCTGCCCGGAAGCGTGTTCTCGCGCGCCAACGGTGCTTCGGCCGCCACGGCTTCCGCCTGTGTCGCGGGCTCAGCATGGCCGAACGGCGACTGGCACGACGACACCACAGCAGTGAGCAGGACGACGAGATAGATCGTCGGGCGGCTTGCCCTCCCCGCCATCGCGCCGAACTGTACCATGACCGTTCCGCAGGGAATGCGACCGCCTCTACACTGTCGAGGGCGGTCTGAAAACGGGCCGCCGGCTCACAGTCCGTCGTGCAAGGGGGATCGCAGGTGTCGAGGAGCGTCCGGGCGGGTCTCGCGATCTGCTTGCTCGCCGCGGCGGCGTGCGGCACGAACAGCCAGGCCCGGCCACCGGCCGTGGTGGATCATCTACAGGTCTCCCCGCAGTTCCGGTCGTACCACGTGCCGGGCCTGGTCGGGCTGATGTCGTCGCTGGTCGATGCGGGCGGCGGCGTGTACCTGGTCTGCGACCCGACCAACGTGTACCGGTTCGTTCGCGGCGCCGGCGGGTACTCGGTCAGCCGGCTCACCAGGCCGAGCGTTCCGGCCTGGAACCCCATCGGGCTCGCGTACCGCGACGGCGTGCTGTACGTGGCCAACGGCAACGGCCGGGACGTCCTGGCGCTGCGCGAGGAGGGCACGACCCTCACCCTGCTGCGCCGGATCACGAACACGACCATGCACGACGCCCACAGCGTGGTGGCCGAAGCGGACGGTTCCATCGAGGTCGCGGACGAGGGGGGCGGGGCGATCCTGCGCTTCCGGCCCGACGGCACGCTGCAGTGGCGCACGGCCCTCCAGGGCGCGTACGCCCTGACCGGCGCCGGCGGGCACCTCTACGCGAGCTCCGTGGTCGACCACCGCATCCACGAGCTCGATTCCTCCGGCAAGATGATCAGGTCCGCCGGCGGATTGGGCGTCACGCGCGGCCGCTACCTGCTGCCGGTCGGCCTGGCCGCGGACGGCAGCCGGATCCTGGTGACCGACGCCCACAACGGCGACGTCACGGTGCTGGGCACCGACCTCGCGGTGCAGAAGCGCGTCGGAGGCAATGGGCAGGGCCTGGACGCGTTCAACTTCCCGTTCGAGGCCGTGCCGGTCGCCGACGGCTACCTCGTCGCCGATACCTTCAAGTACCGGCTGGTTCACACCGACCGCAGCTGGAACGAGACCGAGCAGATCTCCTTCGGTCCGATGGTGCCCGTCGGACGCGGACGGCCGCTCGTGGTTGGCACGGACTCCCATCCCTACACGTACCCGACCCTGCCGGGCGTCGACCTTCTCGCGGCGCTCGGACTGCGGCGGTCGGAGCCGTTCGTCGGCGCGCTCAACGGGCTCGACCACGTCGACGCCAGGGGAAACGTGTCCCACCTCGACGTCGTCGACACGCAGTTCGGGTCCACCAGCCTTACCTGGGCCCAGCCGGTGGGCCCCTACATCGTGATCGGATCGGACCAGCGGGGGGCCATCGAGGTGGTGGATCCGGCCACCGGGATGTTCACCTTCGTGGAGGTCGGCTCGGACTCGTGGTGGCGGTCGGGCACGCTGCTCCTCTCCGAGAACCTGCGCGTCGACCTCACACAGGTCATCGCTCCGGCGGTCGCGGCGTTCCAGAAGGCGAAGCTCCTGCTGACCCAGGGCGTCTCCCGGGCGAACGCCTTCAACCAGGCGCTCACCGCGGGGGGCAAGCTGAGGAACTGGTCGACCGACCTCAGCTCGGTGGCCGGGCAGCAGTTCCTGCACAGCCAGATGACGGGCGACGACGCCCGGCGCTACTTCAACGTGGTGCTGGCGCAGTCACAGGTCCGCATGATGGAGGTGCTCGAGGTCAAGTACCTCAGCGGGGTCTGACGTCAGCCGGGCTCACCAGAACGTGTTCCCGCCGTTCACGACCAGCATCTGTGCGGGGCAGCTCGCGCCCGGCGAGCGGCGCGCAGGGCCGTCGCCAGGCGACGATGGGCGGGTGGTCGTGCCAGGCCTGCGAGCAGGCCGAGGACCCGTCGATATCGTGTGCAGGAGCGCGTCTCCGTGGGGTTGGGCGTGACAACCGTTCCCAACGGGGAGGCCTCTCCTTCCGCGACCCATCCATGCGCCTGAACGACGACGTCTACGTGCTGGAATCGTCGACTCTGTTCGGCGGACAGCCCCTGACGGTGAACCTCAGCCTGGTCGTGGATGCGGTGAGGGGGGCGATGCTGGTGGACACCGGAGCTCCAGGGCAGGAGGTGGCGATCGCCACCGCCATGGCCGAGGTCGGTGTGGGCCTGGGCAAACTGCGCCGCATCGTTCTGACCCACCAGGACCTCGACCACGTCGGCTCCCTGCACGCCATGGTGGAGGCCACCGGCGCCCAGGTGCTGGCGCACGAGGTCGAGGGCCCGTTCATCGACGGCAGCCAGCCGCCGCGGTTCGCCGGGGCCGAGGTGCTGGAGCGAGGGCCGGAGTTCCGGCCCCTGGTGGAGAGCCTTCGCCCGACCGTCGTGGACAGGTTGCTGACCGACGGCGAGCGGCTCGAACTGGCAGGCGGCGTCCGGGTCGTCTCCACGCCTGGGCACACGCCGGGCCATCTGTGCCTCTATCTGGAGCGAAGCCGGACGCTGATCGCGGGCGACGCGCTGGTCGCGCACCGCGGCCGGGTGTACGGACCGAGTACGAAGTTCAGCGCGGACCTGCCCGCCGCGCGGGAGTCGGTTCAGAAGCTGGCGGAGCTGGACGTGCGAGCAGTCGTCTGCTACCACGGCGGAGTGGTGGACGACGACGCGAACGGCCAGCTGCGACGCCTGGCCGCTGCTGGCGGCTGGAGCCCGGAGTAGCGCCGCCCGAGGGGACGCCGATAGTCGTCCCTGGTGGACGTGGCGCGACGAACGCCAGAGCGACTCGCTTCTACGAGCCGGAGGGGTTCGCGCGGCGCTCGATCGTGCTGGAGGCACCCGCGTGAGCCCGCCTCCGCACCGCGCCCTCGACGTCGATGAGCGGCGCGCGGACCACGCCTCGCGGCAGCTGGGCGTTGTGCAGGGTCAGACGCCGGTTCAGCGCGAGCGCCGCCGTCCGGAAGTGCGCCGCAGCCGCGGTCGCGTCGGCGTCCCGGAACATCTCGTCGTGGATCTGCCCACGTTCGCGATCGAGGTCCCTGCGACGGTCCATCCAGGGCAGCGCGTACCCGCTGTTCTTCAGGATCCGGTGCACCATCCGCAGGTCCTCGGGCACCAGCAGGTCGTCGGTCAGGTCCTGCGGTTTGCCGGCGCCGGGCAGGTCGTCGAACGACCCGTTGGCGGCCGCCTCCCGCACCTTCTGCTCGATCAGCGACTCCCAATGGCTCATCGACGACGTCCAGTCTAGAGGCCGGAGGCCGCCGACCCGGCAAGCTCCCGGGCCTGGCAACGATGACCGAGCCGACCCGTCGGGCCGGGACGAGCCGCCGCCCGAGTTCGTGCACGCGGCCGATGCCTTCCGCCGCCCCGGTCAGGAGCACGACCATTCCCTCGAGCCGCCCTGGCGCGTACACGAAGCAGATGATGCGCACGGCGCGGCCCCGGCGGGGCGGCGGGTGATGACCACCGCCCCCGAGGGAGGTTTGGGGGGCAGGAGCCGCCGGGACGCGCGCTCGCGCGCGATCGCAATGTAAGGTGACCGGGCTAAAGTTGCGCTTAAGGGGCACGCCGGGTGGGATGAGGTCGAACCTGCGGTATCGCGTCCTGGGTCCGCTGGAGGTGGTCGTCGGCGGCGGCGTCGTGCCCGTCGGCGGACCGCGCGCCAGCGCGATCCTGTCGCTGCTGCTCGTCGAGGCCGGCGGCGTGGTCAGTCGCGACCGGCTGGTCGACGAGGTCTGGGGAGACGACCCGCCCGCCACGGCCGTCACGGCGCTCCAGGTCCACGTGAGCGGCCTCCGCAAGCTCGTGGGCGAGGCGCTCCGCAGCCGCGGCGCCGGCTACGCGCTCGAGGTCGCCCCCGGGCAGGTGGACGCCGCCGGCTTCGAGTCGCTGCTCGGCGAGGCGCGCGGGCTGGACGACGCGGCGGGCCGCGCACGCCTGCTGCGGACCGCGCTCGCGCTGTGGCGCGGCGAGGCGTTCACCGGCGTGCCCAGGATCCCGGCGGTGGCCGCAGCGGTCGCCCGGCTGTCGGAACTGCGGCTCCGCGCGATCGAGGACCGCGTCGAGGCCGACCTCGCGCTCGGCCGGCACCACGAGCTGGCGCCGGAGCTGCGGGAGCTCACGATCGCCAACCCGTGCCGCGAGCGCCTGGCCGGCCAGCTGATGCTCGCCCTGCACCGGGGCGGCCGCAGCGCCGACGCGCTCGGGGCGTTCGCCCAGGTCGGACGTGCGCTCGAGCGCGAGCTGGGCGTCGGGCCGGGGGCGGACCTCGTGGCGCTGGACCTCGCGATCCGGCGCGACGACCCGACGCTCGCGGCGCCCGCGCCGGTGTCGCTCCCGTCCCCGCCCGGACGGTTCGTCGGGCGCGACCGCGAGCTGAGGGAGACGGCGGAGCAGCTCGGCCGCGCGAGCCTGCTGTCGATGGTGGGCCCGGGCGGCTGCGGCAAGACGAGGCTGGCGCTCGAGCTGGCCCGCCGCGCGCTCGCGGACCACCCGGACGGGGTGCGCTTCGTGGACCTGGCGCCGCTCGAGCCGGCGGACGACGTGGCCGCGGCCGTGCTCGCGGCGCTGGACGTCCGCGAGCACCGGGAGGGCTCCGCGGCCGCGGCCCTTGCCGACCACCTGCGAGGCCGGCGCCTGCTCCTGGTGCTCGACAACTGCGAGCGGGTGGCCGAGCCCTGCGCCGAGCTCGTCGGGCAGCTGCTGGGGGCCTGCGCGTCTCTGCGCGTCCTGGTCACCACCCGGCAGCCGCTGGGCCTGCCCGGCGAGGTGGTGTGGCGTGTGCCCGGGCTGGCGGCGGCCGACGCGGTCGCGCTGCTCGCCGACCGCGCCTCGGCCGCGCTCCCCGGGCGCGGGCTGGACTCTCGCGACGCCGACCTGGCGGCCGCCGTCTGCCGGCGTGTGGACGGCCTCCCGCTGGCCATCGAGCTGGTGGCGGCCCGCCTCCCGAGCGCGTCGCTGGGCGAGATCGCGTCGAACCTGGACCGGCGCCTCTCGCTGCTGGTGACCACGGGACCCGGCCGGCCGCCCCGGCACCGGACGATGCGCGAGGCGATCGCCTGGAGCCACGCGCTGCTGGACGGCGAGGAGCGCGCGGTCTTCCGCCGGCTCTCGACGTTCGTCGGGACCTTCGAGCTGGGTGCGGCGGAGGCCGTCGGCGCCGACCCGGAAGGCGTGGCGCCGGCGCGGCCGGAGGACGTCATGCCGGTGCTGTTCCGGCTCACCGACAAGTCGATGGTGGCCGCCATCTCGTCCTTCGCTGGGCGCACGCGGTACCGCCTGCTCGACACGATCCGGGAGTACGCGGCCGAGCAGCTCGTCGACCCGGGCGAATCGGACCGGGCCCGGCGCCGGCACGCGGTGTGGTGCCGCCGGCTGGTCAGGACGCTGTGGGGACCGGACTTCGTGATCGGCGACGTGTGGCCGTTCATCGTCGACGCCGAGATGGGCAACCTGCGGGCCGCCGTCGACTGGTTCCTGCGGGACGGCGAGCCGGATCGCGCGATCGGGATCATCTCCCCGCTGTGGCCGTACTTCTGGCTGCGCGGGATCGCCGACCAGGGCCGCCGCTGGCTGCTGCGCTGCCTCGACGCACTCGGGCCGACCCCGACGCGGGCACGCGGTCTCGGCCTCCGCGCGGCCGCCCACCTCACGCGCCACGGCGGCGATCTCGACGAGGCGGAGCGCCTGGGAGAGGAATGCCTGGCGACGTTCCGGGCGCTCGACGACCCGGACGGCATCCCCGCCGCGCTGAACGGGCTGGGGATCACGGCCCACGCGCGGGGCGACTACGAGCGCGCGCTGACGTACCTTCGCGGGGGCCTGGAGGAGCTGCGGCGGTCCGAGGACCTGCGGCGGCCCGACGCCGGGCTGGCCAGAGCCGCGACGCTGGACAACATCGGCGCCGCCCTCCGCTGCCTGGGCCACCTGGACGAAGCGGCGGACACGCTGCTGGCCGCGCTCGCCACGGCGCGCGAGGCGGGCGACCGGCGCAGCGAGGGGGCGACGCTCAACGACCTGAGCCTGGTCGCGGCCCGCGCGGGCGACCTCGAAGGGGCCGAGCGGTGGGGCCGCCAGAGCCTGGCGGTCTACACCGGCATGCGCTTCGCGGAGGGACAGCTCGACGCGCTGGAGACGCTCGCGGCCGTCGAGGCGGCGGCCGGCCGCCCGTTCGAGGCGCTCCAGATGCTGACCGTCGTGGAGCGCGAGCGCGGGCTGGTGGGCGGCGCCGCGCTGAGCCTGGAGCGGCGCGAGGTGCGCGAGTCGGCGCTCGCGGCGGCGCTGGCGACGCTGAGCCAGGAGCGGCGATCCGAGGCGCTGCGGGAGGCGCGGCTGATCGGGCGCCAGGACCTGGTGACACGCCTCGCCCCCTGATGGGTCGGCTGCCGTTCTGCCGTATGAGCGCCACCCCATGGCCAGCCGATGACGTGGCTGAGGTACGGCAAGGCCACAACTGTGCCGCCAGCCGGCGGCTAGCTCCCGAGCTGCTGCTGATGCGAGTGCGCGTCGCGGACCCGGCGGTAGCGCGCCAGCGACTCCGCCTGCGCCTCGGGCAGGTCCGCGAGCGTCTCGAACGCCCGGCTGAAGCTCGCCTCGAACCGGTCCACGTCGTCCATCGCGGCCCACTGCTCGCCCAGCTGCTGGTAGCCGAGGCCCAGCGAGACCGTCTCACCCAGCCGCTCGGCCAGCTCGATCGCCTGGTTCGTCCACTGGAGCGCCTCGTCGAGGCGGCCCTGCTGGGCACGCAGGTCGCCCATGCTCAGTAGGGCCACCGCCCGCCCGACCTCCACCCCGCAGGCAGCGAAGTGGTCGAGGGCCGCGTTGATCATCTCCTCGGCACGCTCCCACCGGCCCGTGCGGATCAGCAGGTCGCCGAAGTCGTTCTCGAGACGTGCGAGGTTCGGGCTCACGTCCCCGCGCACGTCGTGCGCCGTGCGGCTGAAGTGCACCGCACGGTCGAAGTAGTCCAGCGCCTTGCGGGACTCGCCGACGCGGAGGCAGCCGCTGGCGAGACCGTGATAGATGTTCGCGAGGCGCGCGAGGTTGAGCATCGAGCCCGCCACGTCGATGGCCTGGCGGTAGCTCGTCAGGGCCTCCCCCACCTCCTCGCGCTGGAGCTGGTAGCTGCCGATGTGCTCGAGCATGCGCGCCTCGACGCCGGGATCACGGTCGGTCAGCACCCGGTACCGCGCCAGCGCGTCACGGCCCACGTCAAGCGCCGTCAGGTCCTGGAGCAGGTACAGCGCCGCGCCCTCCCAGTCCCTGGCCTCCGCCGCGAGCCACGGCTCGCCGAGCTTCGCGAGCTGGCCGCGCGCGCGCCGCAGCTCCCGAAGCGCGTCCTCGGGCTCGGCGTCGAGGATGGCGCGTCCGAGGTAGAAGCGAGCCACCGCCTGCGTCCGCGGTGTGACGTTCAGGTCCGCGAGCGTGTGAGAGGCGAGGCGCTCGAGCTCACGCCAGCGCTGCTTCTCCTCGAGATCGCGCATGGCCAGCTCGCGCGGATCGTGCGGACGCGCCAGGATCGCGTCAGCCGAGATGCGCAGGCGTCTGGAGATCGCCTGGAGCGTGCCGGGCATCGGCCGCGCCTTGCCCGCCTCGAACTGCTGGAGCGCCTGGCGGCTCACGATGCCCTCGGCAGTCTCCGCGAGCGTCAGACCCGCGTCACGGCGAGCCTGACGGAGGGCGGCCGGATTGATGGCTTCGCCCCGTGCGAACCGACCCCTGGCGTTCTGCTCCTGCCTCCGCCCCATACCTGCCGAGGGGAGTCTATCGTCAAGTAAGTGTTAAGTCAATGAGATGGTTCCGGTCGAGCCGGACCCGAGGTCCGGCTCGACCGGGAACGCACGTGGCGCGCTAGACGCCGGGCCCACCCTGGGCGGTGCGCGCCGTGGCTCCTGAGGGAGCCGGTTCTACGAGTTCGACGGCGCGCATGGACACGATCCGGACGATGCCTGCCATTGTCTGGGACCTCCACTTAGGGGTGGCGACTCACCCTCGCCTGGCGGAGCGCAGTGGTGAGCCGACGCGAGCCGAATTGACATGACTTTACTCGTCAAGTCACCCCCACCCGGTATCGCTTGCTTGACCGTCCGGCCTGTTTTATGGTCGGCGCCGCTATGGGGGACGAGCGCCGGTACCGGATCCGCCCCGGGGAACACCGTGGTGAGGGGGGTGGCTGCCGGCCTCGTCCCGCTCCTCGCCGCGGGGTTGGAGGACGCCCATGATCCAGCGCGCCGTGTATCCCGGCCTCCTGACGGAGCCGGCGGCTCTGGCGGAGCCCCCGGCGCCGGCCGGGCTGCGCCGGAAGTGGACGGTGCTGGTCGTGCTCCTGGCCGCCCCGTTCCTCGCGGTGCTCGATGCGTTCGTGGTCCTGGTCGCCGTGCCCTCCATCCAGGACCAGCTCCACGCCAGCGACGCCGGCGTGCAGCTGGTCGTCGCCGGCTACGGCGTCGCCTACGCGGCCTTCCTGATCGCGGGGGGCCGGCTGGGCGACATCCACGGCCGGCGCAAGCTGCTGGTGGTCGGACTGGCCCTGTTCGCCGCCACCTCGCTGCTGAGCGCGGCGGCGCCCAGCGAAGAGGTGCTGGTCCTGGCCCGCGTCCTGCAGGGCGCTTCGGCCGCTCTCATGTACCCCCAGACCCTGGCGCTGATCCGGGTCCACTTCACGGGACGAGACCTGGGCGCGGCGATGGCGGCGTTCGGCATGGTGTTGGGCGGAGCGGCGGTCGCGGCCCAGCTGATCGGCGGCTACGTGGTGGGCACCGACTTCCTCGGCTTCGGCTGGCGCGCGGTCTTCCTGGTCGGCCTCCCCGTCGGCGTGCTGGCCACCGGCCTGGCACTGTTCCTGGTCCCCGAGTCCAGGGCCAGCGGCGCGCCGCGCCTCGACCTGGCCGGCGTGGCGCTGGTCACCGCGGGACTGCTCGCGCTGGTCTTCCCGCTGATCGTGGGCCGTCAGCTGGGCTGGCCTGTCTGGACGTGGCCGGTGGCTGCCGGCGCCGGCCTGCTGGGGGCCCTGTTCGTCGTCCACCAGCGCCGGCTGGCCGCACGAGGCCAGACGCCGCTGGTCTCACTCGACCTCTTCCGGGTGCGGGCGATGGCGGTCGGCCTGGTGATGACGCTGGTGTTCTACACGGGCCAGCTGTCCTTCTGGCTGCTGCTGACGCTGTACCTCCAGCACGGCCTGCGGCTGCCGCCACTGACGACCGGGATGGTGTTCACGCCGGTCGCTTTCGGGTTCTTCGCGGCGTCGTTAGTGGCCCCGGCGCTGCTTCGCCGGCTGGGCAAGCACGTGCTGACCGCCGGCGCGCTGGAGCTGGTGGCGGCCACCACCGCTCTGGGCGCGCTCGCCTTCGGCGGCGGCGGCCGGACCGCGATCCCGGCGATGCTGCCCGTCCTGTTCGCCTGCGGCATGGGGTTCGGGCTGGTGATCCCGACGCTGGTGACGCTGGTCCTCCAGGTCGTGCCGGCGGACTACGAGGGTGCCGCGTCGGGCGTGCTCGTGACGACGCAGCAGGTCGCCGGCGCCCTCGGCGTCGCCCTCAGCGGCGTCCTGTTCTTCGGGCTCCTGGACCGGCCCCTCCCGTATGCGAGCTCGTTCGCCATCGCGCTCGGCGGCAACGTCGCGCTGTTCCTGGTCACCGCGCTCCTGGTGCAGGTGGTCAGAGATGCGCGTTGAGGGCGTCGAGCTTCGGGGGGACCTTCCCGGCGGCCGGCGCGAGCTGCGCATCCGCGTCGGATCGTTCACGGTCGTCGTCGTCGAGATCCCCGGGCGCAGCCTGAACGACCGCGAGCTGCACGACATCGAGCGGGCGCGGGGCTCGTACCCGGCGATGTGGGGCGGCGGCCACGAAGGCGACGTGTTCGCCCACGACCCGCTCGACGGCGGCGGCCCGCCCTATCGTGCATGGCACTACTGCGCGTCGGTGGCCCGGGCGGGTGAGCCCGCGAAGCTCGTCGTGATGCGCAAGGTCACGCTCGCCGCATCCGAGCTGACCGAGGAGCAGCGAGCGGACCCCGCCGACCTGCTCCCGCTCGACATCCGCTTCTGGAGGGTCCGGACCGACGTAGGGTCGGCGCCGCTCTGGAACGCGCTCAGGAACCACGCGCGCCTGCTGGCGCCCCACGAGGACCATCCCGAGCTCCGGATCGCGTCGATGGGGAGGGTGGCGGCCTATCCCTACGGCGAGCAGCAGCGGACGGCCCGGGAGCGCGAGCGGACGGCCATCGCGTTCGCGGCCATCCAGCTGCTCGCCACCCACGGTGACCCCAGCCTCCTCTACGTGTGGTCGCTGTGCCCCGAGCTGCGCGACCGCGTGGTGGGCGTGCACGACGTGGACGGGACACACGTCGTGCCGGCCTTCACGCCCACCGAGGAGCAGCTGGGGCTGCCGGCCGGCTCGGTCCACCTCGACAACGCCTCGCCGGTCGTGCAGGAACACAAGACGACCTTCCCCGGCTACTTCGTCGACAACGAGGACGCAGCCCGGCTCATCGCGCGGCTGCTGGACGAGGGCCGGCTCACGCCCGCGGACCTGCGCGAGCCGACGATGCGCCTGGTCGCGCGGGAGTCGGCGGCCGGCGGCGACCCCGGCCTGATGGACGAGCTCGTCGCGCTCGTCGCCGAGCCCGACCATCACCGGCTCGCGGACCTGCTCACCCGGCCGCGCCTGTTCCAGTACCTCGTGCCGCTGCTGACCGGGAACCGCCCGCTGGCGCGCATGACGGCGGACGAGCTGCGGACGCTGCTCCTGCGCGACACGCGTGATGGCCCGTTCTCGTCTTCGGTGGTCCCCGCCGCCTGGGCGGCCAGCGCCTGGGCGGTCGTGGACGCGGCTGAGCGGAAGTACGGCGGCGCGGCGGGACCGCAGACCGCGACCACATCGGGGGGGTCGCGCCGGCTCGCCGGCCCCACCTGGGGCGCGGCGGCCGCCGGCTCGATGCCCTGAAGTCGCGCCATACTGGGTCGCCGTGCGGCTCACCACCCGGCGCGCCGGAGACCTCGACGGCTGCGTCGCGCTCCTCGCCCGGGTGCACGCGGCGGACGGCTATCCCGTCCACTGGCCCGAAGACCCGGGACGCTGGCTGACTCCCGACGAGCTCGGCCGCCTGGGCCGGCACCCGGCGCTCGAGGTGCTCGAGCGGGACCGCGCCGCGCACGCGCTGTACGAGCGGCTCGGCTGGCGTCGGGCGGGCCCACCGGACCCGACGCTCCGCCGCTACGTGGCCCCGGTACGCTAGCCGATCGTGGACGAGCTCACTGCCGCCGAGCGCGACCTGGTCCGGGCCGCACGCGACGTGAGCGCGCGCGCGTACGCGCCCGCCTCGGGGTTCGCCGTGGGGTGCGCGGTGCGGACGGCCGCCGGCGGCACGTTCGTCGGGTGCAACGTGGAGAACGCGTCGTACGGGCTGACCATCTGCGCCGAGCGGTCGGCGATCGCGGCCGCGGTGGCCGCGGAGGGGCCGCACACGCGCATCACGGCGGTGGCGGTCCACGCCGGCAGCCCCAGCTGCAGCCCGTGCGGGGCGTGCCGCCAGGTCATCGCCGAGCTCGGTCCGGAGGCGGTGGTCCTGTACCGTCGCGACGGCCACATCGTGCGGCGCGGGATCGCCGAGCTCCTGCCCGACGCGTTCACGTTCAGCCGCTGAGCGTCACCTGGTGGCGGCCTCCGCCCGCAGGCGCAGGCCCACGCTGGCGGCGCCCAGCAGCGCGACCTCGCCCCTGACGATCGCGACCGGCACGCGCTCCAGCGTCGCGCGGAACCGGCCGGACCGGCGCATGGCGTCCAGGAACCCGGAGGCGGGCAGCCGCTCGCACAGGCGCTGGGCGATGCCGCCGGCCAGGTAGATGCCGCCCGTCGCCAGCACCTTCAGCGCCAGGTTCGCCGCCTCGGTGCCGAGGACCTGCAGGAAGAGGTCGACCGTGGCCTGGGCCAGCGGGTCCGGGGACGCCGGGTCGATGCCCGCCTCGATGATCGGATGCGTCCGGTCGGAGGCGCCGTCGAGCACGGCGGCCAGCGCCGGCGACTCCGCCATGCCGCGCTCGTCCCGCAGGAAGTCGTAGAGGTTGGGGATGCCGATGCCCGAGGCGACGCGCTCGACGCTGACGCGCTCGAACCGCCCCCACAGGAACCGGAGCAGGCCCACCTCGAGCTCGTCGGCCGGCGAGAACGCGGAGTGGCCGCCCTCGGAGGCCTGCGGCCGGTAGCCGAAGCCGTCGAAGGTCAGGAACGCCTCCCCGAGGCCGGTCCCGGGCGCCAGCACGGCGATCGCGCCGCCCGGCAGCCGCTCGCCATCCTGCACCACATACAGCTCTTCCGCGCCCAGGAGCGGGACCGCCGCGGCCGTCGCGACCAGGTCGTTGACCAGCCAGGCGTGGCGGAGGTCGAGGTCGCGAGCGAGCACGACCTCGTCGAGCTGCCACGGCAGGTTGGTCAGCTGGGCCCGGCCGTCGACGACGGGGCCGGCGACGTCGAAGCACGCCGACTGGATATCGAGTCCGCCGAACTCGGAACGGAAGGCGCGGACCATGTCCTCCAGGCCGTCGTACTCGCGGCTGGGGTAGCGGCGGTGGGCGAGCCGCTGGCGAGGTCCCCCCTGGCTGCCGACGACGGCGAGGTCGGTCTTGGTGCCGCCGATGTCGCCGACCAGCAGCAGCGCGTCGGGATCCGGATGAGCCGCAAGGTCACTCATCCGATCACTGTAGAGAGATCGCTCCCACTCGCAGGCGGGTGCCGGTGTGGCGAGGCCGCCCTTCGGCGCTGCGCGGCCCGGACTCGTGACTGAGACGTGGAATTGCCGGCACTTACACGTCGCAGGTGGCCGCGAGAGGTTGAACTGCCGGCAGTTCAACCTCCCCCCAGGCGTTCGCGCCGCGTCGGATCATGCGGCGCCGCGGGGCGTGTCCGTGACCAGCAGGTCGGCGCTCCAGCCCAGGCCGGCGGCGCACGCGTCGTAGGTGCTGGACAGGAACGCCTCCGCGGCCGCGGCCGGGTCTCCGGCGGCGCGGGCCGCGTCGTACGGCAGCACGAACAGGCCGGCCTCCTCTGCCCAGCGAGCGGCCTCCGGCTGCAGCTGCGCGCGCTCGACACCCTCGGGCCGGGGGTACCCGTACGCGTAGTACGCCGGGTACGGCGTCCCTTCGTCGCCGGGCCAGAACCCGGTGCAGACCTGCTCGGCGTCTTCCGAGTACCGCATGATCGTGCCGGCGCCGGGCGGCGGGGTCGCGGGCCGGCCGGAGAAGCGCGAGTAGGCCAGGTCGAAGGTGCCCCAGAAGAACTGCACCGGCGTCGTCCGGCCCCGGAATCGCGCGCGGTGCCGCTTCAGGACCACGTCGACCCGGGACAGGACCTGCCAGAAGCGGTGGGCCTGCTCCGGCTCGTAGGCGCGGTGCACGCGGTCCTCCGGAAACGGGATGGGGTCGTTCACCTCCGAAGGGACCTCGGAGATGCCCAGCTCGATGCCCATCCTCCGCAGCGCCGCCATCACCCCGTCGTGGAACTCGGCGACGGGCCCGCCGAGCGGCACGCGGTCCTCCCGGCCGTCGCTGGCGCGCAGGACGAGGTGGTGCCCGAAGAAGTCGAACTCCGCGTCGAAGATCAGCGGCCCGAACGGGAGCGGCGACGTCGTCAGGCCGCGCGCCGTGAGGTACAGCGGCACGTTCGCCCACTGCGGCTCGAACGGGGACAGCGCCAGCCGCAGCTTGCCCACCACCTGCGTGTACATGTGCAGGGTGTCGCGGGTCGGGCGCCACATGTCGTACGGCAGCTCGGGCCATGGGTCCATCACTCCCGAACTCTAGATGGAACCTCCGGACCCTCGGCCTGCGCCGCAGGGATGGCGTCGAGTCCGCAACCAGCGCGCGGACGCTACCAGCGGGTGACGACGACCTTCTTGCGCGTCGAGAACTCGAACCCGTCGGTGCCGTGCACGTGCAGGTCGCCGTAGAAGGAGCCCTTCCAGCCCGAGAACGGGTAGAACGCGAACGGCTGGGCGATCGGCACGTTGATCCCAACCATCCCGGCCTGCACCCGCTCGCGAAACTCCCTCCCGGCCCGGCCCGACGCGGTGAAGATCACCGCCATGTTGCCGAGCGCCGAGCGGTTCGCCTGCTCGATGGCGCCGTCGAGTGTGGCCGCCCGGGCCAGCGAGAGCACCGGGCCGAAGATCTCCTCGCGGCCGACCGCCATCCGGTCGGACACGTTGTCGAGGATCGTCGGGCCCAGGAAGTACCCTGGCCCGACCATGCGCGACCGGCCGTCGAGCAGGACGTCCGCGCCCTCGGCCTCGCCCCGTGCCACGTAGCCGGCGACGCGCTCGCGGTGGCTCTCCCTGATGAGCGGCCCGACGTCCACGTCCGGCTGGTCGCCGGGCCCGACCCGGAGGCGCCCGGCGCGCTCGACGAGCAGGTCCACCGACGACTGGGCCGCCGCGCCGACCATGACGGCGACGCTGCCCGCGAGGCACCGCTCGCCGGCGTTGCCGAACGCGGAGTTGAGGATCGCGGGCGCCGCCACCTCGATGTCGGCGTCGGGCATCACGACCAGGTGGTTCTTGGCGCCGCCCAGCGCCTGCACGCGCTTGCCGTGCTGGCCGGCGGTCCGGTAGACGTGGCGGGCGACGGGCTCTGAGCCCACGAACGAGATCGCGGTGACCGCCGGGTGCTCGATCAGCGCGTCGACGACCTCGCCCGCGCCGTGCACCACGTTCAGGACGCCCTCCGGGAAGCCCGCATCCAGGAACAGCTCCGCGAGCCTGACCGCGCCCAGCGGCGTCCGCTCGGACGGCTTGAGCACGTACGTGTTCCCGCTCACGACGGCGATGGGGAACATCCACAGGGGGATCATCACGGGGAAGTTGAACGGCGGCACGCCGGCGCAGACGCCGACCGGGTAGCGGTACACGTCCTGGTCGACGTCCGTGGACACGCCGCGGAGCGTGCGGCCCTGCAGCAGCGTCGGCGCCCCGCAGGCGAAGTCGACCACCTCGATGCCTCGCCGCACCTCGCCCGCGGCCTCGCTCAGCGTCTTGCCGTGGTGGCGCGTGACGAGCGCCGCCAGTTCCTCGAAGCGCTCCTCGAGCAGCGCCTTGAACCGGAACATGAGGCGGACACGCTCCATCACCGGAACGCGCGACCAGGTCTCGAAGCGGGCGGCGGCGGCCGTCACCGCGGCGTCAACGTCCGCCCGCGTGGAGAGCGGGACCCGTTCGATCTCCTCGCCCGTCGCCGGATCGAACACCGGGAGGTCCGCGTCGCTCTGGGCCGGCCGCCACGCGCCGCCGACGAGGTTCGCGATCACGGTCCCATCTTCCTCCGGCGCAGCCACTCCGTGATGCCGTCGAACGCCTCGGCCTGCCGCTCCGGCTGGTTGTCGAAGTAGTGCGTCCCGCCTCGGATCCAGTGCAGCTCGCGGTCGCTCGCGCCCGAGGCCGCGAACAGCGCCTCCGTATCGGACGGGAAGATGCCCTGGTCCGAGGTGCCCTGCAGGAAGAGCGCGGGCACTGAGCACGCCGCCAGGTTCGGCTCGGCCGCTGCGTTCGTCGTGTCGAGCGACCACTGCGACAGCCAGGACGTCAGCGTCGAACAGCGGCCGAGGCCGGTCGCCGCCAGGTCGGCCGCGCGGACGTCCGGCCCGCGATAGGTGCCGGCCGCACGGTCGGAGGGATCGAGCCACAGGTCCAGGAAGCGCAGGTCGGCGGCCGTGCCGTGGACCACGAACGCCTGGTCCTCGGCGCCGGCCGCCCGCCGCTCCTCGACCCAACCGGTGATCCGGCGGTTGCGCGCTTCCTGTGCCTCCCGGTAGCGGCGCACGAACTCGGCGTCGTAGGGCGGTCCCCAGCGCACGTCGAACATGTCGAGCTCGGGGTCCCTGGCCATCGGATCCGCCTCGTCGGTGATGGCAGGGTCGAGCCATGCGGTCAGCACCTGCGCACGGCCCCGGTGCGCGTTCAGGATCACCATCGCGTCGGCCGCGGGCAGGTCTGCGGTCGTCAGGTCGGGCGGGCCGCCGGCCGGCGGCGCCGTCACCGTGGGGCGCTCGGCCTGCGCCTGGTAGAACGCGGCCAGCGCGCCCCCGCCGCTGTTGCCGACGAGCACCACGTGGTCGTGGCCGAGCCCGCGCAGGTGGCGGATGCCCGCGGCCAGATCCAGCA
>DASQZW010000324.1:0-9511 GCA_035638495.1 Terriglobales bacterium | reverse complement strand
CTCCTCGCCGCGGCCGAGCTCCTGCAGCAGCTCGGCACGGGCCGCGTGGAACAGGTGGTACCCGTCCAGCGCGCCCGCGAGCGCGTCCACCTCGGCCAGCGCGGCCCGGGATCCGGCCACCCAGCGCAGCGCCACCGCCCGGTTCAGGCGGACGACCGGCGACGGGGTGAGGCGCAGCAGCAGGTCGTACAGGACCACGATCTGCCGCCAGTCGGTGGCCGCCCACGAGGGCGCCTCGGCGTGACAGGCGGCGATCGCGGCCTGGAGCTGGTACGGGCCGGGCCGCCGCATCGCGCCGGCCCGCTCGACCAGCCGGATCGCCGCGGCGATGCCCTCGTGGTCCCAGCCCGATCGGTCCTGGTCCGCGATCAGCACCAGGTCGCCCGCCGCGTCGAACCGGGTGGCCGCCCTGGCCAGGTGCAGGCGCATCAGCGCGAGCAGGCCGAGCGGCTCGGGCTCGGCCGGCAGCAGGCGCGTCAGCAGCGTCGCCAGCCACGCCGCGTCCTCGGCCAGGTCGCGCCGGGCCGGGTCGCCGCCGCCACGGGAGAGGTAGCCCTCGTTGAACATCAGGTAGAGCACGGCAAGCACGGCGTCCAGCCGATCGGCCAGCTCGCCGGGGCCGGGCACCCGGTACGGGATGCCGGCCTGGACGATCTTCCTCCGCGCCCGATGGATCTGCTGCGACACAGCCGCTTCCGAGAGCAGGAACGCGCCCGCGATCTCCGCCGTGGTGAACCCGCAGACCGCGCGGAGCGTCAGCACGACGCGGGCCCGCGGCGAGAGCGCGGGATGGCAGCACGTGAAGATCAGGCGCAGACGATCGTCCGGCTCGTCGTCGTTCGCCGGCTCGGCCTCCAGCAGCGCCAGCTTCTGGCGAAAGCGCGCGTCGCGGCGCAGGCGGTCGATGGCCCGGCGCCGGGCGGCCGTCGTGAGCCATGCGCCGGGCCGGTCGGGGATGCCGTCCCGGCGCCAGCGTTCGAGGGCGAGCAGCAGCGTGTCCTGGACGATCTCCTCGGCGACGTCGAAATCGCCGAGGAGCCGCACCAGGCCGGCAGTCAGCCGGCCCGCCTCGTCGCGGAACACGGCCGCCACGGCCGCGTCCGCGGGCGGATTCAGCCCTGTTCCGATTCGTGGATCGGCCGTATCTCGACCACCCCTCTCGCGGGCCACGACTTCGCCATTGCCAGTGCGTCGTCGAGGTGGTCGACCTCGATGATCGCCCAGCCGCCGATGTCCTCCTTGCCCTCGATGAACGGCCCGTCGGTCACCAGCGGATCACCGTTGGCCCCGAAACGCACCGTCGTGGCGGTCGAGCCGGGCTGGAGCCGCTGGCCGCCCCGGATCCGGGGATCCGAGAACCAGACGCCGACTCGCGCCAGCTGGTCGTCGAGGTCGGCTTTGCTCATCGAGGAATACTGGCGAGCGTCGTCTTCGGTGCCGCAGAACAGCAGGACGTATTTCATGTGTCACCTCCATCCTGCCCGACGAATGGAGGTGGGTGGATTCTGACGTCAGGAGCACTGCCACTGGCCGGGCCCGGAGCGCGCGTACAGCCAGGCGGCTGCTCGCGCGTTGGCGACGGGATCGAAGACCGACGAGGCCGCGTACGGGGTCCCGGCCCACGTGGACCGGAGGAACTGGAACAGGCCGCTGGCGCCGGACGAGGCGTTCACCGCGTTGGGGTTGTCGCCGGATTCGCAGCTGGCGACGCGGAGCGCCCACGCGACCGCTCCCGAGCCCAGCGGACTGAACGCGGACGTGATGATGCCCTGGATGGACTGCGCCGGCGCGGGGGCGGCGGGGGGAGCCGGCGCCGGGGGCGGCGGCGCGGCCTGGGCCGCTCGTGCGGCCTGGGCAACCTGCGCGGCCCGGGCAGCCTGCGCGTCGGCCGCGGCTCTGGCCGCCGCTGCGGCCTGCTCCGCGGCCGCCTGCTGCGCGGCCGCCTCCGCCTGGGCGCGGGCCGCGTCCTCGGCCGCCTGCTGAGCCGCCTGGCGCCGCTCCTGGCGGTACGCCAGGTGGTCCGCGTGCTCCGCCAGGTCCGCGAGCCGGGCGGCGTCGGCGATCCGTGCGTTCAGCCTGACCACGTGCGCCACGGGTCGGGGATGACCGGCGATCACGTGCTGGGTCACTGCGCCCGCGCCGGCCAGCAAACCGAACACGGCAATCGAAGCGGCGAGCGTCATCCCTCGAAATCGAGTCATGCGTCGGGTCCTCCTTCCTTTCTCTCGGGCGCGCGCCTTCGGTCGAGTGCGGTTTGCCCGAAGCGACCCGAACCAGAGAGAGGGAGCCCGCCCCCACGACGGGCCGGAGGCCGCGTCCGAATGACGCGGCGGTTCAGGTCACGAGATCAGTTGATGCGTTCCGGACACCCTAACAAAGACGCGGCGCGTCAAATGTCAGACGGTCGTAAACGAGCTGCGACCACGACTCCATCTCGAGGTAGTGGATGCGCATCTCGTCCAGCGTGAGCAGCTGCCCCGCCAGCTTGTCGGTCTCGCGGATCGCGATGTCCGGCGTGTCCCCCTCGATCAGGAACACCAGGCCCAGGTGCACCCTGCCCACCGGCGCCGACTCCTCGTGGATCAGCCCCAGCGGCCTGGCCTCGAATGCGCCGGCGTACGCGACCTCCTCCTCCCACTCGCGCCGCATCCCGTCGCTCACCGGGTCGCCGTTGGCCACGTCCCCGGGGTTGATGTGGCCGCCCACCCCCAGCGAGTACAGGTGACGGAGCCGCTTCTCGGAGGACGCCTTCAGGCGCTTCGTGAGCAGGTAGCGATCGCGGTGGCGGAACACGACGTACGGGATCACCTGCTGGAAGCTGGGATCCTCCTCGACCTCACCGCGGGGCATGAAGAAGGAGCGCTCACGGATCGCCTCGTACACGGCGTCCTGGCGATCGCTCACCAGCCCGTCCCACGGGCCGTCCGGGAACACGTCCTCCCGGCGCACGCACAGCACGCGCTCCGCGGTGACGCCTGCCATCACGGGGTCCCCATGAGATCGCGGTGGTTGGGTTCGGATTTCATGCGGGGCTCAGAGCTGGGTGGGATCCACGAGGGCCTCGGTCCGGAGCGGGCTGAGGGCGGAGATGTCGATCGCGGGCGTGAGGCCGAGCATCATGTCGGCCAGGGAGTCGGCGATCGCGGGGGCCTGCATCACGCCGTGGCCGCTGAAGCCGCAGGAGGCCCAGACGCCCGGACGCTCCGTCTCGCCGACCAGGGGGTGGTGGTCGAACGTCATCTCGTAGAAGCCGGTCCAGTGGGTCTCCGGCCGCTCGACGCCGGCGGCCGGAGCGAACCGGCACAGCCACTCGCGGGCGGACGCCCAGTCGCGCGGGTCGCCTGGTCCGATCACGAGCAGGCGGCCGTCGCGCTCGCGGAAGTGGTATCCGGAGTCCATCTCGAGCGTGACCGGCACGTCCGGCGTGAGCCAGTCGAACGGTCCGACCTGGAACACGCCGCGCTCCCAGGGCGTGACGTCGAGGCGAACGCCGAGCCCCTCCCCCACCGCGCGCGACCACATGCCGGCGCACACCGCCACCGCGTCGGCAGCCTCCAGGTCGGCCGGCCGGGCCTCGACGCCGTACCGGAACTCGGCGGACGCGCCCGTCGCCTCCTCGACCAGGCAGTCCAGGATCTCGACCGGGAGGTAGGTCCCGTCGAGGGCGCAGTAGTTCGTGGCCAGGACCCCGGCCGCGTTCAGGAAGGGAACGAGTCCACTCGCGTCGGGATGCTCGACGGGCAGGCCCTGCGAGTGTTGGAACTCGGCGCGCCGGCGCAGCTCCGCCTCCGTCTCCGCGCTGGTCGCCAGGTACAGGTAGCCCACCGAGCGGAACCGCACGCGTTCCGCGCGCGATGCGAAGAACGGGCGCGACGCCAGCGACAGGGCGACGTTGACCGGGCTGCCCTGCTGCGTCCGGAAGCCCCCGAACGCCTTCGCGGTCGACCCCGAGCCGCGCGGCAGCGGGTCGAAGACCACCACGTCGCGGCGGCCGCGCACCGTCAGCGCCCGGGCCAGGGCCGCGCCCGCCACGCCCCCGCCGAGGATCGCGATCACGCGGCGTCCACGAGGCGGACGAGGCCGCGGCCGAAGCGCGCGACCAGCTCGTACGTCCAGCGCAGGTCCCGCTCCACGACCGGGAGGAAGAAGATCCAGGCGGCCTCCGCGGTGTCCACCGTGATCATCGTGCGGGCGGAGTCCGCCGACGGATTGCCGCACGCGCCGAGGTCGTCGGCCACACAGATGCGGCCGGCAACGCCGACCTGGTCTCGGCCGATGCCCGCGTACGACTCGCCCTCGCGCCCGAGGCGCAGCCGCAGAGGCCCCTCCACGCGCCCCAGGTCGTACAGCCCGACCGGCACCTGGAGCCGGAGCGACACCACGTTCGCGACGTCCACCAGCGAGTTGACCCTGGGCAGCGGGTCCCCGCGGCGGACCCGCCGCAGCAGGGCTTCGCTCGATGGCCGGTTGCGCGTGGGATCGACGCCGAAGCGCCGGTAGAGCGCCCGCGCCGCCGCCGGGTCGGCCACCCTGCCTGCCCGGGCCATCGCCTCGGCTGCTGCGACCTCGGGGTCGAAGTCGGGCCGTGGCTCCCGAACCTCGAGCTCGTGCAGCTGCAGCGCGGCGATCGCCACGTCGATCTCGGCCGCTACTTGCACAGCGCCTCCAGCTGGTCCCAGAAGCCCGGATACGAGATGTCCACGCACTCCGCGTCCTCGATCTCGGTCTCGCCGTCGGCCAGCAGCCCGGCCACGGCCAGCGCCATGGCCACGCGGTGATCCCCGGCCGAGGCGACGCGCGCCCCCTCCAGGTGGCGTGGGCCGCGAATTTCCCAGCCGTCGGCCAGCTCGGTCACGTCGGCGCCCATCGCGGCCAGCCCTGCGGTCATCGCCGACACCCGGTCGGACTCCTTCACCCGCAGCTCGCGTGCGCCGGTGATGCGGGAGGCGCCGGGCAGCAGCGCGGCGGCCACGGCCAGCACCGGCAGCTCATCGATCAGCTCGGCCGCCGCCGTTCGCGCCACCTCGAAGGCGCGACCCTTCGACGCGGTGCCCACCTCCAGATCGGCCACTGGCTCGACGCCGGCCAGCCGCGGCCGCAGCCGCGCCACGCGCACGCCGGCCGCCTCGAGCAGGTCGAGGAGGGCGGTCCGTGTCGGATTGACGCCCACGCCCGGCATGCGCACGCTGGCGTCGGCGTGGAGGCCGGCCGCCACCAGCCAGAAGGCGGCGGCCGACAGGTCGCGGGGCACCGCGACATCCAGGGGCCGGAGCGCGTCGACCGGGCCCGTGACCGTCACCGAGCGGCCCTCGCGCGCCACCGGGGCGCCCATCGCCTCCAGCATGCGCTCCGTGTGGTCGCGGGTGGCCGCCGGCTCGACCACGCTGGTCGGTCCCTCGGCGGACAGGCCCGCCAGCAGCACGGCCGACTTGACCTGCGCGCTCGCCACCGGGCTCTCGTAGGTGACCCCCCGCAGGGGAGCTGCGCCGCCGACGCGGAGCGGCTCCGTCTCGGCCATCGCGCCCATGAGCCGCAGCGGCGCCACGACGCGGTCCATCGGCCGCGTGGACAGCGAGCCGTCGCCCGTCAGCGTGACCGAGAACGGCCGGCCCGCCAGCAGGCCCGCCAGCAGGCGCATGGTCGTGCCGGAATTGCCGCAGTCGAGCGGGCCGGCGGGCTCGCGAAGGCCGGCCAGGCCCCGGCCGGCGACCCGCCCGTCCTCGATCTGGACGCCGAGCGCGCGCAGGCAGCCGGCGGTGCTGGCGACGTCGGCGCCGGCCGAGAGGCCATCGACGCAGGCCTCGCCGTCCGCCACGGCGTTCAGCATCAGCGCCCGGTGCGAGATCGACTTGTCGCCCGGCAGGAGGACCTCGCCCTCCAGGCGGCGCGCCGCACGGACCCGGGCGATCACCGCCGGTCCCTCGGCTCGCCGGCGGCGGGCGTCGCGCCCTTCCCACCGCGCGACCAGCGCTCGCGCGCCAGCCGGGCCTCCTCGAACAGCTCGACCAGGCGGCCGTCGCCCGCCTCCACATGACGCCGCATCCGGGCCAGGGACGCCTCGAGCGCCCGCAGCGCGTCAGTGAGGTGCGCCCGGTTCGTGCTCACGATCGCGGCGTAGAGGCCGGGGTCCCCGGCGGCGAGCCGGCTCATGTCCCGGAAGCCGCTGCCGGCGACGTGCTGCATGGCCTCCCAGTCGCGATCGCCCGCAAGGGCGAGCACGTAGGCGGCGGACAGCACGAACGCCGCGTGGCTCACGCCGGCCACGAGCCGGTCGTGGCGCTCGGCGTCGAGGAACACCGGCCACGAGCCGACCGCGTCGACCAGCCCTGTCACGGTCGGCTCGTCGCGCGTCAGGACCCACGGGGCGCCCTGGAAGATGTCGGGATCGGCCGCGTCGATGCCGGCCTGCTCCCGGCCGCACATCGGGTGGCCGCCCACCAGGTCGACGCCGGCAGCGGCCGCCCAGCGCACCACGTGCGCCTTGGTGCTCGCCATGTCCGTGACGACGCCCCGTCTGCCGGCCAGCCCGGCCAGCACCTCCGGCATCGCCGCGATGGGCACCGCCAGCACGAGCACGTCCGCCGTCCGCGGGTCTCCCTCGTCGACGAGGCCCAGCCCGCGGGCCCGGCGCATCGTGACGGCATCCGGGTCGTCGCCCACCAGCGACAGGTCGGGGCGGGCCCGCCGCAGCGCGAGCGCGAACGAGGAGCCCATGAGGCCGAGGCCGAGGATGCCGACGCGCATCCGGATATGTTCGCGAATCCGACCCCTTGACGGCCGGCACACGGTTCTGTTTGAATGACCAACCAGAGATTGGTTGGACGACCAATCAGGAAAGATGGAGGTTCGGATGTCGGAGGAGACCCGGAAGCGGATCGTCGAGGCCGCCGCCCGCGTCCTCGCCAGGAACGGCGTTGCGTCCACGTCCGTGAAGGACATCGCCGCCGAGGCCGGCGTCGCCCCCGGCCTCGTGCACTACTACTTCAGGACCAAGGAGGAGCTCGTCGCCGCGGCCGTCGAGGCGGGATGCCCCCCGCCGGTGTGGCCGGAGGTCGACGACCCGACCGAGGCCGCGCGCCTCGCGTTCGAGCAGAGCAAGCTGGCGCCGGACGCCCGGACCCGGCTGTTCCAGTCGCTGTTCCTCGAGATGCTGGGGCCCGCGACCCGGATGGAGGCGGTTCGCGAGACGCTGCTGCGCTCCGTCGACGCGGAGCGCTCCAAGATCGAGGCGGCCGCGCGGGCGGTGATCGCCCAGCGGGGCGACGAATGGTCGCCGGACGACGCACCCGCCATCGCGGCGGTCGTGTGGGCGGCCTCGTTCGGGATCAATGTCCAGCGGCAGCTGGACCCGGGGTTCGACGTGAACGCCGCCGTCGACGTCCTCACCCAGCTGGTGCTGCGGTGACCGATGGAGCGGCCCGAGGCCGCGTAAGGAGCGCACCGATGAGCACGTACGTGGACCGATCGACGCTCGTCCGCCGGCAGGCTGCGCCCATCCGGGCGGAGCGCACCGGTCACCGGGACGGGGAGCCCCGGAGCCGCTCCGCGCTCGCCGCGGCCTGGGAGGAGCTGTGGAAGCGCTCGGTGGGCGGCAGTTTCGAACGGCTGCCGGACCCGGCCAGGCATCCCGAGTGCTGGTTCAAGATCGTCTAGGAGGCGACCGGATGACGACCTACATGCGCCCGTCGTACGTGGTGGGCAGGATCGTGAACCCGCTGGTGGCCGCGCTGGGCGCGAAGCCCGGCCTCGCCACGCGCGGCCACGTGAGCGGCCGGTGGCGCACGGTGCCGGTGAACGTGCTGGATCGAGGCGGCCGGCGCTACCTCGTCTCGACGCGCGGCGAGGCGTTCTGGGTGCGCAACCTGCGGCATCACCCGGAGGCCGAGCTGCGCCACCGGGGCCGGGTCGAGCGGGTCCGGACCGCGCTCGTGCCGGACGCCGAGCGCCCGGCGCTCATCGCCGCCTACCTGGAGCGATGGTTCGGCGAGGCGGGCGCCTACTTCCGGCGGCTGCCCGACCCGAGCGACCACCCGGTATTCGAGCTGGAGCCGGCTGCGCCCTGACGGATCAGGCCGCCAGGGCGTTCTGGAGGGCGCCGTCCAGGCGCGGCTGCCGGAACTCGTAGCCCAGCTCCAGGGCTCGGGCCGGGACCGCACCCCGGCCCTGCGTGACCGTGACGGCGCCGGCCCCGAACCGGCTGCGAAGCAGCCACCGCGGCGGACCCAGTCCGCCCCGGCCCTCCGCCAGGGTCGACAGCGTGGACATGAACTCGGCGCTGGTGACCGCGTGGGGGGCGACGCCGTTCAGTGCGCCCGTCACCCGGGCGTCGCCGAGGGCCAGCAGCAGCAGGCCCACCTCGTCGTCCAGGTGGATCCAGGGCTGGCGCTGGGTGCCGGGCGCGATCGGGCCGCCCAGGCCGAACCGGGCCGCCAGGCGGAGGCGCGGAACCGCCCCGGCCGGCCCCACAACCAGCGCGCTGCGGAGCACCACGACGCGGACCCCGAACTCCTGCGCGTGGAGCGCGGCCGATTCCCAGTCGACGGCCAGCCGGGACAGGAAGTCCTCGCCCGACGGCTCGGTCTCGACGGCCTCCTGGACCCCGTCCGGGTCGAACGCGTAGTACGCGACCGTCGACGCGCAGACCAGCACCTCCGGGCGCGCCCGCGCCTGGGCCAGCGACGACACGAGGCCGCGGGTGCCCACCACGCAGCTCTCGTACAGGGCCTGGCGCCGGGCGTGGTCCCAGCGCCCGCCGACGACCAGCGGGCTGGCCAGGTGCACCACGGCGCGGGCCTCCTCCACCAGTTCGGCGCGTGCGCCCCCGCGCTCCATCGGCTGCCACGAGTGGTAGGAGCGGGCGCCCGGCACGCGCTGGCGCGCGCGGTGCGGGTCGCGGGAGAGCACCCGAATGAGGGCGCCCTCCCTCACCAGGGCCTCGCAGAGCGCCCGCCCCACCAGGCCGCTGGCCCCGGTCACCAGGACCGGCGCGTCGTCGGGCCATTCACGCGGGTTGACCGGCGGTCGCCTCCAGCAGTCGTCGGAGCTCGCGCATGAGCCGGGCGAACGCCTCGAAGTCCAGCGACTGGGCCCCGTCGCTGAGCGCCTGGTCCGGCCGCGGGTGGACCTCGACGATCAGGCCCTGGGCGCCCGCCGCCACGGCGGCCAGCGACATCGGGCGGACCAGGCGCCAGCGGCCGGTGCCCTGCGACGGGTCGACGACCACGGGCAGGTGCGAGAGCTCGCGGACCAGCGGCACCGAGTTGAGGTCGAGCGTGAACCGGGTGGAGTGCTCGAAGGTGCGGATGCCGCGCTCGCAGAGCACCACACCGCGGTTGCCCTGGCTGAGGATGTACTCCGCCGCGAGCAGCCACTCCTCCACCGTCGAGGACATGCCCCGCTTGAGCAGGACCGGCTTCCCGGACCGGCCGACCTCCTGCAGGAGCGCGTAGTTCTGCATGTTGCGGGTGCCGACCTGGAGCATGTCGACGTAGCCCGCGACGAGGTCCACGTC
>DASQZW010000323.1:0-2093 GCA_035638495.1 Terriglobales bacterium | reverse complement strand
CCCCGGGCGTTGACCAGCTTCCCGCCGACCCGCAGGTGGGTGAGGAACGTGCTGGCCATGCCCGGGCGGCCCTTGTCGAGGAACTCCTCCAGGGTCCAGTGGGTGCCGACCACCGCGATCAGGCTGGCGCCGCAGGTGTCGGCGACCAGCAGCGCCACGTCCTCGCTGGTGCCCGCGGCCGGGAGCCGCACGGCGTCGAGGCCGAGCGACTCGAGCCTGCTCAGGCCGGGCGCGTGGCCGTCCTGGTAGGCGTGCACGACCAGTTCGGCCCCGGAGACGAGCGCGTCGTCTGAGACCGAGTCCATGTCGCCGATGATCAGGTGCGGCCGGTACCCCGCCTCGAGCAGCGCGTCGGCCCCGCCGTCCACGGCCAGCAGCACCGGGCGGTACTCGCGGATGTACGGCCGCAGCGCGCGGAGGTCCTCGCGGTACCGGTAGCCGCGTACCACGACCAGGACGTGCTTGCCGTCCATCTTGGTGGCGAGTTCGGGCACCGGCACGCCGTTGGTCAGCAGGTCGCGTTCCCGGCGCAGGAACTCGAGCGTGTTCTCGGCGAACGAGTCGATCTGGGTGGGCACCCCGGCATTGGCGTCGTCTATCGCCTTCCGCAGCGTGGCCTCGTCCTGCAGCACGCCCTTGGCGACCACCTGGTCGCCGGAGTAGAGGATGTCGCCGTCGAGCCGGACCACGGCGCCTTCCGTTACCCGGGTGAGCACCTCCCGGCCCACGTCGTCCACCAGCGGGATGCCGGCGTCCAGCAGGAGCCGCGGGCCCAGGTTCGGGTACCTGCCGGTGACCGACTTGGTCACGTTCACCACGGCGGCGACCTTGCAGGCGATGAGCTCGTCGGCGCTCACCCGGTCCAGGTCCGCGTGGTCGATGATCGCGATCTCACCGGGGGCCAGCCGCTTCACCAGCACCTTCGTCCGCGAGTCCACACGCGCGACGGCGACGATGCCGGGCGGCTCGTCGGCCTTTCCCCGCCTGTGCGGAAAACTAAAACGAGGCATACGGTTGATCCGTGACTGTTTCTGTGCCCGTTTCCGTCCCTGGTTCGATCCGGCTCACTTCCTTGTCGCATGGTGCCGGCTGTGCGTGCAAGCTACCACTGTCCGCTCTGGAGGAGTTGATGCTTTCCCTCGGCGCTGACGAGGAGGTCCTCGGCGCCGCCGGAGGTGACCTCCTCGTCGGCGCAGCGGAAGGCGACGACGCTGCCGTGCTGCGGCTGGACGACGAGCGTGCGCTCGTGCTCACCACCGATTTTTTCACGCCCATCGTCGACAACGCGCGGGACTGGGGGCGGATCGCCGCCGCCAACGCGCTTTCTGACGTCTACGCGATGGGCGGGCGACCGCTGCTCGCGCTGAACCTGGCCGCGTGGCCTTCCTCGACGCTGCCGCTGGAGGTTCTCGCCGAGGTGCTCCGCGGCGGCGCGTCGGTAGCCGCGTCGGCCGGCTGCCTGGTGGTGGGCGGGCACACGATCGACGACCCCGAGCCGAAGTACGGGATGGCGGTCGTCGGGCTGGCGGCACCGTCGCGGGTGCTGACCATCAGCGCCGCGCGGCCGGGCGACACGCTGGTGCTCACCAAGGCGATCGGCACCGGCGTGGTCGCGACCGCGCACAAGCGCGGGGCCGCGCCGGACGACGTGCTGGCCGCCGCGGTCGCCTCCATGACGACGCTGAACGCCGCCGCGGGCGAGGCGGCGCTGGCCGCCGGCGTGGTGGCGGCCACCGACGTGACCGGCTTCTCGCTGCTCGGCCACCTGCACCGGATGCTGCGCGCCAGCGGCGTGAGCGCCGTGGTCGACGCCTCGGTGGTGCCATTGCTGCCGGGCGCGGCGGAACTGACCGAGGCTGGCTACGTTTCCGGGGGAACCAGGAACAACATCTCGTACCTCGCGCCGTGGACGTCCGTCGACGCGAGTATTGCCGAGCCGGTAGCCGTGCTGCTCCAGGACGCGCAGACCTCAGGCGGCCTGCTGCTCTCGACGCCGGCGCCGGACGCGTTGCGTCATGAACTACAGCGCCGCGGCGTGCTCGCCGCGGTCGTCGGCTACGTCACCGCGGGCTCCCCCGGCCGCATCGAGGTCC
>DASQZW010000322.1:0-20594 GCA_035638495.1 Terriglobales bacterium | reverse complement strand
CTTGCGGGGGAGGGGTGGGGAGGGGGAGACCGTCGTCTTCCACTTTCACGGTGCCACGATAGTGGGATGGCGGTTTCCGGGGGCCTGCTGGCCGGGCACGGCTCGGCCACCCGGGTCATGGGCGACGCGGCCGCCGAGGAGGTGCTGGCACGGGCGCTCGACCGCGTCCCGCTGGCCGGGCGGCGGGTGCTGGCGATCGTGCCCGACGGGACGCGCACCGCGCCGATCCCGCTCCTCTACCGGCTGCTCGAGTCGCACCTCGCGCCGCGGGCGGCGGGCCTGGACTACCTCGTTGCGCTGGGCACCCATCCGGCGATGCCGGAAGCGGCGATCCAGCGCCTCGTCGGCGTGCCCGCGGCCGCGCGCGACCCCTCGATCCGGCTGTTCCAGCACCGCTGGGACGACCCGGCAGCACTGCGCACGATCGGCGTGATCCCGGCCGCCGAGGCCGGCCGGCTCACGGACGGACGGCTGACCGAGGACGTGCCGGTGCGGCTGAACGGGCTGGTCGAGGCGTACGACCTGCTGCTGCTCTGCGGGCCGGTCTTCCCCCACGAGGTCGCGGGCTACTCGGGCGGCGCGAAGTACCTGTTCCCAGGGATCGCGGGCGCGGAGATCATCGACTTCACGCACTGGCTGGGCGCGCTCTGCACGAGCATGGCCACGATCGGCGTCCGCGATACACCGGTGAGGCGCGTCATCCATCGTGCCGCCGAGCTGGTGCGGCCTGAGGTGGTCTGCGTCGCCATGGCGCTGGACGGCGACCAGCTGCACGGCCTCTGGATCGGCCCCCACGTGGACGCCTTCGAGGCGGCCGCGGAGCTGTCGGAGCGGCTGAACGTCATCCGGGTGCCGCGGCCGTTCCAGCGGGTCCTGTCGATGCCGGCCGAGCGCTACGACGACCTGTGGACGGCCGCCAAGGCGATGTACAAGACGGAGCCGGTCGTGGCCGACGGCGGCGAGGTCGTGATCTACGCGCCGCATGTGCGCGAGGTCTCGTACACGCACGGGCGGCTGCTGGACCAGGTCGGCTACCACGTCCGTGACTACTTCCTCGGTCAGTGGGACCGCTTCCGCGCCGTGCCGGGCGCGATCCTGGCCCACAGCACGCACGTCAAGGGGTCCGGCACGTACGACGCGGCGACCGGTGAGGAGCATCCGCGGATCCGGGTGACGCTGGCGACGGGCATCCCCGAGGAGCGGTGCCGGCGGATCGATCTCGGCTACCTGGACCCGGCCGGCGTCGACCCGGCCGGGTGGGAGGGCCGGGCCGGTGTGCTCGTGGTCCACCACGCCGGGGAGAAGCTGTACCGGCTGGCCCGGTAGCCGCGCGGGCAGCGTCGTGCAACCGCAACCTGTCACCATTGCATCTCCTTTGCTGTGAAGAGACTGCGCTTGCTGGGCCTCGGCACGGTGCTCGTGGTGGCCGTGGCCCTGATCGTGAACGAGTTTCGACCGGTGGGCGACGTGCCCGCCCTCCAGACCATCGGCTCCTCGACGGCGGCCCCTGGCGCCGCCGCCCCGGTGCCCTGGCCCGACTCGGCCCAGGCTGCGATCGGGGGTGAGGACAACGGCGCTGTGGCCTCGAGCCCCAGCGCGCGGCCACGGCCGATCGCCAGCGTGGCGAAGGTCATGACGGCGCTCGTCGTGCTGGACGTGAAACCCCTCAAGGACGGCGAGCAGGGTCCCGCGATCACCGTTTCCGCCGAAGACGTCACCGAGTACCAGCAGGAGAACGCGGCCGGCGAGTCGGTGGTCCCGGTCCAGGCCGGGGAGCTGCTGAGCGAGTACCAGGCGCTGCAGGGCCTCCTGGTCCCCTCGGGCAACAACTTCGCCGCCCTCCTCGCGCGCTGGGCGTCGGGCTCCATCGACGCCCACGTGCAGCGGATGAATGCGAAGGCGAAAGCGCTCGGCCTGACCCGTACGACGTTCGCCGACGTGAGCGGCCTCTCGGAGAAGACCGTCAGCGTACCCGCGGACCTGGTCCGGCTCGGCCAGGAGGCGCTCAAGAGCCCGGTGCTGGCCGGCATCGTCCAGCAGGAGCAGGCCGTCCTTCCGGTGGCCGGCGTGCGGCCGAACGTGAACTACGCGCTCGGCCAGGAGGGGATCTTCGGCATCAAGACCGGCAACATCGCGGCCGGCGGCGCGATCTACCTCTTCGCGGGCAACGTCCAGCTGAGCACCGGCACCAAGATCTACGTGGTCGGCGCGGTGCAGGGCCTGTCCACGCTGGACGGCGCCTTTGCCGCCGCCAAGACGCTGCTGCGGGCCGCGCGGACGGGCCTCGAGACGCTCCACGTCGTGTCGAAGAACCAGACCGTCGGCCGATACGACCTGCCCTGGGGAGGCGGCTCCGACGTCGTCGCGACGCAGGACCTGGACGTGCTGGTCTGGGCCGGGACCGTGGTCCGGATGGCGCTTCGCGCCACCCCGGCGTCGCCGCCCGTGTCGCCGCGGACGGCGGTCGGAAGCCTGCAGGTCACCGCCGGCGATGCGGCGTTCGACCTGCCCGTGGCCACCGTGGACCAGCTGTACGCGCCGGGCCGTCTCGCGCGCCTGACGCGCGTCACCTGGTGACCCGCGGTCCGGCTATGGTTCTCGCCATATGGCAGACACGCTGATCGTCAACGCGAACGGTCCCTACGAAACGATCGGTCCGCTCACCATCGTCGATCCCACCGGCCAGGAGGTCCAGGTGCCGGATGGGAAGCGCGTCTGGCTCTGCCGCTGCGGCGGCAGCAGCGACAAGCCGTTCTGCGACGGCACGCACGAGAAGAACGGCTTCTCGGCCGAGAACGCCGCCCGCCAGCGCTTCAAGTCCGCGACGTAACCGGCCCCCGCCGCCCGCCGCGGGCGTAGCGGCGCCGGGCGGCGGGCGTGCCCAGCCGGCACCGCGGGTAGAAGCGCCCTGCGCCGACCAGGCCGATGGCGAGGAAGGCGCAGGTGGTCAGCGGGCCGGGCTCGTGCGTGAGCACGTCCAGGCCGGGCGCCGGCGGGCGGCCGGGCAGACCGACGACCGAGCGGAACGTGGGGCACCGCTCGAAACCGCCGGCCCGTCCGCTGGCGTAGGGACACCGATCCGCCGGGAGCGGCGGCAGCCTGGTCTCGAGCAGACTGATATCCAAAGTCGATAGCTCCTTATCCAATATCTACGATACCAGGCAATCTGATATTAGTAATGTTCGGATAAGGCTCAGCCGCGCGCAGCCCGCCACACCCGCTCGGGCGTCAGCGGCATGTCGAGGTGGCGCACGCCGAGATGGGCCAGCGCGTCGACCACCGCGTTCTGGACCGCGGGGGTGGAGCCGATCGTGCCGGCCTCGCCGATGCCCTTCACGCCCAGCGGGTTGCGGGGCGTCGGCGTGAACGTGCTGCTGGTCTCGAACCGCGGCAGCTCGTTCGCCGTGGGCATGCCGTAGTCGAGCAGCGTGCCCGTCAGCGGGTTGCCCTCGCGGTCGTGGACCATCTCCTCGAAGAGCGCCTGGGCCGCCCCCTGCGCAATGCCGCCGTGGACCTGGCCCTCGACCAGCATCGGGTTGACCTGGGGCCCGCAGTCGTCCACCGCGATGTGTCGGGCCAGGCGCGTCTCGCCGGTGTCGAGGTCGACCTCGACGACCGCCAGGTGCGTGCCGAACGGGAAGCTGGGCTCCGCCATCGTGTCGTGGTCCTGCCGGAGCGGCGCCTCGCCGCGCTCGTGCGCGGCGGCCACCAGGTGCGCCCACGTCAGGCCCGAGCCCGGGACGCCCCGCACGCCCAGGCGGCCGTCGCCGAGCGCGACGACGTCGTCCGGGCTGGCCTCCAGCACGTCGGCGGCCAGCTTTCGCGCTCGCTCCAGCAGCGCGCGTGACGCCTCCAGCACCGCGCTCCCGGCGAGCTGCAAGGACCGCGAACCGGCGGTGCCGTCCCCGCGCGGGATCAGCGCGGTGTCGCCCTCCACAACGCGAACCGCCTCCAGCGGCACGTCCAGCGTGTCGGCCACGATCTGCGCGTACGCGGTCTCGTGCCCCTGGCCGTGGCTGTGCGTCCCGGCGAGGACCAGGAACTCGCCGTCCGCAGTCGCCTCGACCGAACCGAACTCGGTCGGCGAGCCGACCGCCGTGATCTCGACATAGCTCGACAGGCCGATGCCGAGCACCCGGCGCTCGCCGGCCTCGCGCCGCCTGCGCTGCTCGGCTCGCAGGTCCTGATAGCCCGCCAGCTCCACGGCGCGGTCCAGTGCCCGCGCGTACTCGCCGGAGTCGTAGCTGGCGCCGCCGGCGGTGGTGACCGGGAACGCGTCCGGCGGAATGTAGTTGCGCCGGCGCACCGCGGCGGGGTCGAGCCGGAGTTCGCCCGCGAGCAGGTCCATCGCCCGCTCCAGCAGGGCCGTCGCCTCGGGCCGCCCGGCGCCACGGTAGGCGCCGATCGGGGTGGTGTTCGTGACGTAGACGCGGGCCTGGTAGTCGATGCGCGGCAGGCGGTACACGCCTGCAAGCATCTGGCCCGTGAAGAAGGGCAGGAACGCGCCGACGCCGGGGTAGGCGCCGGCGTCAGCCATGACCCGCGCCCGCAGCCCGACGAGGTCGCCTGAGCGGGTGGCGCCGAGCTCGAACTCCTGGATCTGTGCCCGGCCCTGCGTCATCGTCAGGAAGCACTCAGAGCGCGTCTGCGTCCACCGGACCGGGCGGCCCAGCAGCCTCGCCAGGCCGGCGATCACCGCCTGCTCGGGGTAGGTGAACGCCTTGGCGCCGAACCCTCCTCCGACGTCGGGCGAGATGCAGCGCACCTGGGTCTCGGGCAGCCCGAGGCACTCGGCCACGTAGTCGCGCACCTGGTGCGGATTCTGGGTGGACGCCCAGATCCGCACCCCGCCCGTCTCGGCGTCGGGCGCGGCCAGAACGCCGTCCGGCTCCATGGGCACGGCCGCCAGGCGCTGGTTGACGAAGCGGCCCCTGACGGTCACCTCGGCGCCCTCCAGGACGTCGACGTCGCCGCCGTACGCGGTCTCGAAGGCGACGTTCGCGCCGTGCTCGGGGAACAGCAGGGTCGCGCCCTCGGCGGCCGCGGCCTCCAGGGAGGCGACGACCGGCAGCGGGTCGTACTCGGCCAGCACCGCTTCGGCGCCGTCCGCGGCCGCGGCGCGCGTCTCGGCGACGACCACCGCGATCGCCTCGCCCACGAAGCGCACCGTGTCCGAGGCCAGCGGCGGCCGCACGAACGCGGGCGGCATCAGCGCGAATGCCAGCCGGGCCTCCATGCCGAGATCGCCGGCACCGAACGCGCCCACCACGCCGGGGACGGCCCTCGTCGCGCTCAGGTCGAGCGCCCGCAGCCGGGCGTGCGCGACGTGCGAGCGGGCGAAGACGGCGACGAGGCCACGATCGGCGGGGAGATCGTCCACGTAGCGACCGCGGCCGCTGACCAGCCGCGGATCCTCGCGGCGCCGTACGGTACTGCCGAGTATCGATCCGGGCATCCGCAATATGTACACCACCACAATGAGGCCCGTGGTCAGCGCCCTGGTCTTCGATTTCGACGGGCTGATCCTCGACACCGAGGTCCCCGTGTTCACCGCCTGGTCCGAGACGTACGAGCAGCACGGCCTGCGGCTCTCACCTGAGTTCTGGTCCTCGATCATCGGGTACGGCATCGACCACTTCGACCCGCTGGCGGACCTGGAGCGGCGCGCGGGCAGGGCGATCGACCGCGAGGCGGTCCAGGCCGCGCGGCGGCGCCGTCAGCTGGAGCTGACGCTGGCGCTCGACGTCAGGCCCGGCGTCCGCGAGTGGCGGCGGGAGGCGGCCGAGCGGGGCGTGCGGCTGGGGGTCGCCTCGAGCTCGGGGCGGGGCTGGGTCACGGGCCACCTGGAGCGGCTCGGGCTGGACGGGTGGACCTGCGTCCGCTGCGGCGACGACGTGGCGCGGACCAAGCCGGCGCCCGACGTCTACCTGGCGGTGCTGGACTGCCTCGGCGTCCCGCCGGAGGCGGCGATTGCGGTGGAGGACTCCGGCGTCGGGGTGGAAGCGGCGAAGGCGGCGGGCCTGTTCTGCGTGGCGGTGCCCAGCACGCTGACGTCGGGGCACGACTTCAGCCGGGCGGACCTGGTGCTCGGCTCGCTGGCGGACGTCCCGTTCACCGAGGTCGCGCGGCTGTCCAGCGGCTGACGCTCGCCCTCGTGGCCGGAGCTCCGCCGGACCGTGCGGTTGCACCCCGCCGCCTCACACGTCCCAGAACGCCAGTTCGTACCTGCTCGAGACGAGGAACGCATCCCGCATCCGCGCGCGCACGTCCGGTCTCGCGGCCTCGGCCAGGCCGTCCACCAGGTCCCGGCACCAGTTCGCGAGCTCGGTGAACGCCGGGTCGGCGTAAGCGTCGATCCACGCGGCGCAGCGTTCGTCCGCCGGCCGGCCGCGCTCGGCCAGCCGCAGCCCGATCTCGTTGAAGCCCCACATGCACGGCAGCAGCGCAGCCGCCAGCTCGGCGAAGTCGCCCGTCGCGGCGGTGCGCACCAGGAAGTCGGCGTAGCCCCGCGTGACCGGGCTCATCTCCTCCGCCTCCAGCTCCCCGGGAGTGATGCCGAAGCCAGCGGCGTACGAGCGATGCAGGTCCATCTCCGTCACCGCCGTTGCCTGCAGCAGCTCGGCGAACCTGCGCAGGGTGTCCAGGTCCGGCGAGCGCGCCGCGGCCAGCGCGAACACGCGGCAGTACTCGACGAGGAACCGGTAGTCCTGCCGGAGCCAGCGCTTGAACCGCTCGATGTCGACCGTGCCGTCGCCGATGCCGCGCACGAACGGGTGGTCGTGCTGCGCCTGCCAGATGGGCTCGGCGGCGCGGCGGAGCTCAGCGCTGAAGCTCACCGAGCAGCGCGTCCCAGTACAGGAGTTCGTAGCCCTGGAGCAGGCGGGCCGCCCGCCGCAGCCGGCGCTCCGGCACGCCGCGCTCCAGGCCGGCGGCGATCACCGCCAGGGCGCCCTGCTCGAAGTCGCCGTCCGGCTCGGCGAACAGGTCGAAGAAGTGCACCTGGTCCGGCGTCAACCCGTATCGGCCGGTCAGGGCGCGGCTGAGGCGGGCGCAGCTCTCGCCCCATGCCGGGAAGTTGACGAGGTACGCGGCCGCCACCTCCGCGTCCGAGGCGTACGCGGCCATCCAGCACATGTAAGCGGTGTACGCGTGCGCGCCGAGGAGCGGCTCGTACGCCTCCAGGTCGTCTGCGTCCAGGCCGAGCGTCGTCTCGAACGTGCCCAGCGCCTGCAGCGCGGCTTGCTCGCCGGCCAGCACGTCCAGGAAGAAGTCGCCGCCGAAGCGGCTGACGAGGTGCGCGACGCTGCGCAGGTCGCTCGAGATGATCGCGTGCTGCTCGCACGCGAACGGGCGCAGCTGCTCCAGCTGGATCAGGCCCTCCTCGACGGCGGCCACGTACGGGTGGCCGAGCAGCTGGCCGTGGACCGGCGCAAGGTCCGCGCGGATCTCCTCGACGAGCGTCTCGGCGGCCACGGTCACGAGCATAGAGTAGGTCTGTGCCCGATCGGAAGAAGGCGATGCACGAGCTCGCGGGCGGCGGGGACGACGGCACCACCGGCCTCCTCGGAGGCGGCCGCGCGCCAAAGGACGACCTCCGGATCGAGGCCTATGGCACGGTTGACGAGGCGTCGAGCGCGATCGGGCTGGCCAGGGCGCTGACGGCGGACGCGCGCGTGGCGGAGATTGCCGAGCGGCTCCAGCGCGACCTCTACCGGCTGGGTGCCGAGCTGGCCACCAACCCGTCCTCGCCGGGGCGCTTCGGCAGGACCTCGCGTGGGGACGTCGCCGGCCTGGACGCGCTCCTCGCCGAGCTCGAGGCCGAGGTCACGATGCCCGAGGGCTTCATCCTGCCCGGCGCGACCCCGGCGTCAGGCGCGCTCGACCTGGCGCGGACGATCGTGCGCCGGGCCGAGCGCCGCTGCGTCACGCTGCTTCGCGAGGGCGGCCTGGACAACGACGAGGCGCGCCGCTATCTGAACCGGCTCAGCCTGCTGCTCTTCGTGCTCGGGCGCTACGAGGAGGCGCGGGCGGGGGTGCGGGCGAAGTCGGCCCGGGCCTGACCCCTGCCGGTCCTGCCGCGACGTAGACTTCACGTCGAGCTCCGATGCCCTATCTGGTCCTCGGGATCCTGCTGGGAATCCCGCTCGTGGCGTACGTGACGCTGTCCGTGGTGCTCTACCGGCGTCTCTTCGTCCCGGGCCGCACGAACCCGTTCGACGACTTCATGTTCACGCCGTGGGAGTTCCAGGCCGACTACGAGGAGGTCGACCTGGCGACTGTGGACGGGGTGGCGTTCGGGGCCTGGTTCTTCCGGCAGACCGCCTCGCCGCAGGTCATCGTCATCAGCCCGGGGCACAAGGCCCGCCGGCAGGATCTGCTGGGCATCGCCGTGGGCCTGTGGCGGAAGGGCTTCAACGTCCTCTGCTACTCGTACCGGGGCATGCCCGCGAGCGACCGCGCGCTCATCACGATGGGCGTGCGCGAGGTGCAGGAGCTGGCCGAGGCGATCGCGTTCGCGCGGCGCCACGTGCGGGGCGCGAAGATCGGCCTGCTCGGCTACTCGATGGGCGCGGTGGTCAGCCTCCTCGGCGCGGCCGGCGACCCGTCCGTCGAGGCGCTGGTGCTGGACAGCCCGTACGCGGACCTCCGCCAGGTGGTGCGTGAGAACGTGCGCCGCTACGCGCTCCTGCCCGGCTCCCCCTTCGTGATGGCGGTGTCGGCGTGGATGCGGCTCCGCCACGGCGTCCGCCTGGCCGACGCGAGCCCGATCGCGGTGCTGAGCGGCCTGGAGCCCCGGCCGCTCTTCTTCATCCACGGCGCGGCGGACGTGACCACGGCGCCGCAGCACTCGCGCCGGCTCTACGACGCGTACCGCGGGCCGCGTGAGATCTGGATCGTGCAGGGCGCTCCCCACACGGGCGGCTACTTCGCGGACCGCTCGCTCTACGTCGAGCGGGTGGCGGGGTTCTTCGCCCGGAACCTGGGCCTCAAGGCGGCCGGCCAGCTCCGCCTGGTCGGCGACGAGGACGAAGAGGTCTCGTAGCCGGGTCGGCGAGTTCGGGCCAAGGTGGGCGCGGAGCGCCACCCGCAACTGGGTCGCATGCAGACCGAAACCGTGCGTTGCTGCGCCTGAGTGTCGTCATCGGGCGGCTGAGGGGACTCTCAAGCGCAGCAAACCGCGCCGCCGGCCGCTGCTGACGGCATCAGCACCCGAACTCGCCCACGCACGCGATACCGACGCCTGGCCTGCCAGTTCGAAGCCGCAGCCCGAGACCGTGCGCGGTCGGCGCTTAACAGGACACGGCTTGTGCTCCCGTCCGCGTGCCCGTACCGTGGCGGGCATGCCCGCCGCAGCGCCGCCCGCCGCCCTCGCGACCATGGACGACCGGCGGCTGATCGCCGACCTGCTGGGGCCCGCGGCGGCGGCCGGCCTGGAACGGGTGCCCGTGGCCGCGCTCCTGGACGCCGACGGCGGCGAGCTTGCGACGCTGGGCCTGCGTCCCGCGGCCCGGCGGCGGCTCCTCGCGGCCGCCGAGCTGGCGCGCCGGTTCCAGCCGGCCGCGGCCGCCCCGCGGGACACGTGCGAGCGGCCGGAGCACTTCCTGCCCCACCTCGAGCGGCTCCGGGCCTCGCCGGTCGAAATGCTGGCCGTGCTGACGCTGGACGCTCGCCTCGGCCTTCTGGGCGACCTGTGCCAGGTCGCGTCAGGCGGCGTGATGCACGTCGGTGTGACCGCTCGCGAGGTGTTCGCGCCCGCCATCCGCCGCCGGGCGGTGGCGATCGCACTGGCGCACAACCACCCCTCGGGGGACCCGGAGCCGAGCTCCGAGGACCGGGCGTTCACGCGGCTGATGGCGCGGGCGGGCGCGGTCCTCGGCATCCAGGTGCTGGACCACCTGGTCGTCACCCGGCGGAGCTACTTCAGCTTTGCCGAGGCCGGACTCCTGCTCGCCGGATGAGCGTCCCCTCAGTAGATGAAGCCGATGAGGGGGACGTCCCTGACGTGGAGCACCCGGGTGTCGATCACGTCCCAGGCCTTGAAGTTCATCTCCGAGACCACGAAGGAGCCGTCGGCGTTGACCTGCTCCACGTAGGCCACGTGGCCGTAGATCAGGCTCTCCCAGGTGACCATGATCGCCCCCGGCTCGGGCACCTGCCCCTCGGCGAAGCCCATGGCCCTGGCGTTGCCCCACCACATCCAGGCGTCGCCGGTCCACGGCACGTACCGCCGGCTGGCGACGTACCAGGTGCACTGGCCGTAGGTGAACTTCGCGTTGGCGTACGGCCCCAGGGCAGGTGGGTTGTCCGACGCCCGCCGCGGGAACAGCAGCGGTCCCCGGCCGTTCGGGATGACCAGCACGTCGCCGGGATTGAGGGTGGGGTTGCGGAGGTAGTTGAAGTCGATGATCGCCTGCGGGTCGACCTTGTAGGCCGCGGCGATCGCTTCCGGCGTGTCGCTCGGCTTGACGACCACCACGACACCCTGGATGGGCGGGATCATCAGCTGGTCGCCCGTCTTCACGAGGTCCGTCTTGGTCAGGGTGGCCGGGTTGGACCAGCGCAGCTCGTCCGCGCTGACGTTGAACTTCTTGGCGATGGCGTAGACGTCCTCGCCGGCCCGCACGGTGTATCGGGTGGGCGTGTGCTGGACGGGGGCGCTGGCCGGGATGGCGATGGGCTTGATGATCGCCCCCGACCGGCCCAGCTCGACGGTCGCCGCCGTGCCTCCCTGGCCGAAGGCTTCACCCTGTGCGTTGACCACCCCGAGGCGCAGGCTGGCGGCCTGAGGCAGGCCCTTGGCTATCGACGCGTAGCCGGAGAGCCCGATCGCCACAATGAGCACCACGGTGTGCACAAAGTAGCGGTGCAATACCGTCAACTTCTTCTACCCCCCTGTCAGATCCGCCCTCCCGTGAGCGAAAAATTGACGGGGGCAACCCTAACAAACTTCTCAAGAAGATGTCAAACGGGGGGACCGGCCAAGTTCGTTACGCTTTTCCGTCAGGCTGGCGTCCATATAATCCCCTCGATGAGGGGAGGAGGCGGAGGACGGGTATGAGTCGTGCGGCAGAGGGAGCGTCCATAGACATCGTGCGCCGGGTCGCCGACCCGGTGCTGGCCAACGTGGCGAGGGCCATCGTCCACAAGGACGACGAGGTCCGGCTGTGCCTCGTCACGCTGCTCTGCGAGGGACATCTCCTGATCGAGGACGTCCCCGGCGTCGGCAAGACCATGCTGGCGAAGGCGCTGGCCCGCTCGCTGGACTGCACCTTCCGGCGCATCCAGTTCACGCCGGACCTGCTGCCCTCCGACGTCACGGGGGTCAGGGGGTACAACCAGAAGGAGGCCGACTTCGAGTTCCGGCCCGGGCCGGTCTTCGCGCAGATCCTCCTGGCCGACGAGATCAACCGGGCCACGCCGAAGACACAGTCCGCGCTCCTGGAGGCCATGGAGGAGCGGCAGGTCACGATCGACGGTGAGACCCACGAACTGCCCAAGCCGTTCCTGGTCATGGCGACCCAGAACCCCATCGAGTACTCCGGCACGTTTCCGCTGCCCGAGGCCCAGCTCGACCGCTTCTTCATGAAGGTGCGGCTCGGGTACCTCACCGCCAAGGAGGAGGCCAAGCTCCTGGGCCAGCAGAAGGTGGAGTCGCCGTTCGAGGAGCTCCAGCCGGTCGTCTCGCCCGCGGAGCTGCGGGAGGCCCAGAAGGCCGTCCGCGACGTCTACGTCAAAGAAGAGCTCAAGGAGTACATCGCCCGCCTGGTGGAGAAGACCCGGACCCACCCGGAGATCGCGCTGGGCGCCTCCACCAGGGGCACGCTCAATCTCTTCCACGCCGCCCAGGCCAGGGCCGCCGTCCTGGGCCGGGAGTTCGTGCTTCCGGACGACGTGAAGATCCTGATCGAGCCCGTTCTCGGCCACCGGATCATCCTCCGGCCCAACGCCGAGATGCAGGGGGCGAGCGCGAGCCGCATCCTGCACCAGGTCATGGAGCGGGAACACGTGCCGCAGATGAGCTATGACGCATAGGGGTTCGGTCCGGGTCCGATGAGCCGTGCGCTCCTCGGCCTCAGCCTCGCACTGCTCTTCCTCCTCGCCTACCTGACCGCGATCAAGCCGGCCTACGTGCTGGCCTACGCACTGGTGCTCCTCTTCGCGCTGGCCTGGGTCTGGCCCCGGATGGCCGCCCGCGGCATCCGCATCCAGCGGACGCTGGACGCCGGGACCCCGACCGTGGGGGAGTCGTTCGAGGAGACGTTCACGGTGCGCAAGCACGGCCGCGTCCCCGCCCCCTGGGTGGAGGTGATGGACCTCAGCCGTCTCAGCGACTACCAGCCCGGCCGGGTCGTCTCCCTCGGCCGGCAGGCCGTGACCTGGACGGCCAGGGGCGTGTACCGCCAGCGCGGGTGGGTCACGTTCGGCCCCACGCTCGTCCGCGTGAGCGAGCCGTTCGGCCTCTTCAGCCAGGAGGTCCGGCTCAACCAGAAGAACCAGGTCCTGGTGTACCCGCGGGTGCGGGCGCTGCCGGAGCTCCTGATGCCGGCGACCCAGCACGCGGGCACCGCGCAGCGGTTCGGCAACTGGGCCGACTACCCGCCCGAGACCGGCGGCGTGCGCGAGTACACGACCGGCGACTCGTTCGGGCGCATCCACTGGCCGCTCTCGCACAAGCACCAGCGGCTGATGAGCAAGACCTTCGAGCAGCCGCTGACCGCCGACCTGTGGATCGTCCTCGACCTCGACCGGGCTGTCCACCGCGGCGAGGGCGAGGAGTCCAGCGTCGAGTACGCCGTCAGCCTGGCGGCGTCGGTGGCGATGCAGATCCACAACCGAGGCCGCAAGGTGGGCCTGATCGCCAACGACGCCAGGGGCACGCTGCTCGAGCCCCACCGAGCGGTCCGGCAGGACCGCCTCATCCTGGACTATCTCGCGGTGGCCCGGGCAGACGGCCCGCAGCCGCTGGCCAAGGCGCTCGCCTGGGACCGGATCCGCCGTCTCCCGCGGCGCGCCATCGCCGTCATCACGCCGAGCCCCGACCCGGGCTGGGTGAGGACCATGCAGGGCGTCCGGGGCCGCGGGACCTCGCTGCTGGCGTTCTACATCGACGCGTCGAGCTTCGGCGCTCCCGAGCCCAACCTCAGCTTCGACCTCGGCTCGGACGTCGACCTGTACGTCGTCCGCAAGGGCGACGACTTCGCCCGGCTGCTGCGGACCAGGGACGCGGTCCGCCTGGTGTAGGGGGCAACAACTCATGCTGGCTGCCTGGCCGAGGTCGATCCCGCAGCGCCTGCGGCTGCCGTCGGGAACGCTGCCGCTCGCGGTGTTCGTCTTCCTGCTCATCCTCTGCCTGGGCAACTCGACCGTCGCCGCGCAGTGGGTGCCCGGGGCGGACGGCCTGACCAGCCTGGCTCTGGTGGGCGCGCTGGTGATGGGCATCCTGGCCGTGATCCGCCGCATCCCGTGGTCGGTGGCGCTGATCGTCGGGTTCGTGCTGTGCCCGGTGGCCGCCTACATCGCGGCCCACGGCACGCTGGCGCGGACGCACCCGGACGACCCCTCCGACCCGCTGCGCCTCGCGGGCGTGTGGCTGGGCCGGATCGCGAGCGGGGACGCCGCGAACGACACCTCCTTCTACCTGTACCTGCTCTGCCTGCTGTTCTGGGTGGTCGGCGGCTGGCTGAGCTGGTGCTCCCTGCGGTGGCGCCAGCCCCTGCTCGGCCTGGTCCCGGGCGCCGCCGCGTTCGCCACGAACGTGCTCAACTTCCCGAGCGACCAGAACGGCTACGTGGTCGCGTTCCTGGTCCTCACGCTGGGCGTCCTCCTCTGGACCAGCTACCTGCGGCAGCTCGACAGCGCCGGCCAGCGGCGGGTCCGGCTGAGCAGCGACGCCCGCTGGGACTTCTGGGAGAGCGGCGTCGTGGTCATGGCGGCGGTCATCGCCATCGGCCTGGTCGTGCCGCCGCTCACCACGGCGGACCGCACCGTCGACATCGAGAACGGCAGCTTTCGCGGCTGGGCCGAGCTGGAGCAGCGGCTGAACCACCCCGTGGCGTTCGGGAGCGGCGCCACCGCCGGCACCTCGACCGGGCTCGCGTCCCTCGCGCGCCTGTCGGGTCCGATCCAGAAGACCAGCGGCATCGTGTTCACGTACACGATCAACGGCTCCTACGGAGGGCCCCGCTACTTCCGCGGCTTCAACCTGGATTCCACCACCACCGGGGTCGGAGGCGCCTCCTGGCGATACAACGAGCTGGGCGCCGTCAACCTGCAGGTCGAGAAGGAGACCTCCGCCCCGTACGCGGAGACCTACCAGCAGGTGGCCGGCGGCTCGTTCAAGATCCAGATGCTGAAGCCGCCGGACAAAGCGACCGACGTGCTGTTCTATCCCGGCACGCTCCAGAAGGCGGATCGCACTGCGGTCGCACACAACTTTCGCGGCCTCCAGCCGCCCGCCGGCCTGGTGCCGGCAGAGCGAGTCGACACGCTCGATCGCCTCTCGGTGCCGGGCCGCACCGGCGGCTCCGGCAACTACCAGGTGACCGTCGCGTACTCGACGGCGACCGAGGACCAGCTTCGCGTCGCTGGGACCGACTACCCCGTGTGGCTCGACCCCTACCGCAACTTCGCGGCGGCGTATCGGGCGTCGCCCGACGCCCCGACACCGCCGGCGATCTCGGGCACGACGTACCGCACCCCGGCCTCGCTCAAGGAGATCCAGGACCTAGCGCGTCGCGTCACCGCGGGCAAGGACAACCCGTACGACCAGGCGACGGCCATCGAGAGCTACCTGCGGTCGAACTACCAGTACACGCTGACGCCGACCGAGCCGCCCGCCGGCGCCGACCCGCTCGTGTACTTCCTGTTCCAGTCCAGAGAGGGCTACTGCGAGTACTTCGCCTCGGCGATGGGCGACATGCTGCGCTCGCTGGGCATTCCGACCAGGCTGGTCAACGGCTACGGCCCCGGCTCCTACGACGAGAAGCTGGGCAAGTACGTGGTGAAGGAGTCCGACGCCCACACGTGGGTCGAGGCGTACTTTCCGGGCTACGGCTGGATCCCGTTCGAGCCGACCCCGGACGGCACGTACTTCCCGATCCCGCGCGGCAGCGTCGGCGCGGTGTGCGCCACGGACAGCGAGATCTGCGCCGCCGGCGACGCCGGCGTCGGCGGTGAGGGCGCGGTGAACGCACGGCCGGACCGGGGCGATCTGCTGGCCGGCGATCAGGGCCTGGGGGGCGGCGGCGGCGTCGCGTCCCACGTGCCGGGCGGCTTCCCGGGGGCGCTGGTCGGGCTGCTGGGCCTGCTGGTGGTCGTCTGGCTGGCGGCGACGCGGTACCTGCGCCCCCGCACTGTGAGCGGCGTCTGGAAACGGACCTCCCTCCTCTCGCGCCTGGCCGGGGTGGAGAGCCACCTGGGCGAGACCCCGCACGAGTTCGGGGCGCGACTGGCGCGCGAGATCCCGGAGGCGGCCAAACCGGCGCGCGAGCTCGCGGAGAAGTTCGCCGTCGCGGCGTACGCGCCGCGCGAGGTCGCCGCGGGCAGCCGCACCGGCGTGCTGACGGCCTGGGACGAGCTGCGACCGCTGCTGCTGCGTCGCCTTCGGGGCCGCCTTCGGTTAGCCTCGTGACTTGAAATGACCCTGCTGAAGGTGTCGGCCTCCGGTCAGGTCTACGACGTGGAGCTCCCGAACGTGAAGGTGACGAGGGACCAGGGCGGCGGGTACTACGTGCATGGCCGGGGCCACTTCATCTTCTTCGACGAGCTGGAGCCGGCGGAGCAGAAGCGCCGGGAACTCGAACTCGAGATCGGGTTCGGAGGGCGATTCCCGTAGCGGCCGTCGCGGGACGGGCCTACCCGCCCGTCGACTTCAGCATCGAGGCCGGCCACGTGGCGGCGTTCGCGCGATCGCTCGGCGCGGACCCGGCGGACGGCGTGCCGCCGACGTACGCGGCCGTCTACGCGCTGGGCACGACCGCGGTCCAGCTGTTCCAGGACCCGGAGGCCGCGGTCGACTTCGCAAACCTGCTGCACGCCGAGCAGGAGTTCGCCTGGGACCGCCACCCGGAGGTCGGGGAGACCGTCACGTCGCGCGGCCGCGTGGCCGCCGACGTCGAGCGGCGCGGCATCCGCTTCATCACGTTCGAGACGGACGTGACGGCGGGAGACGAGCCGGTCTGCCGCTCCCGCGCTCTCTTCGTCATTCGTGGTCCCGGCTCGTGAGCGAGCTCGTCGTCACGTTCACGGAGGAGCAGATCGCCGCGTACGCCGCCGCGTCCGGCGATCGGAACCCGATCCACCTCGACGACCAGTTCGCGCGCTCGGTCGGGCTCCCGGGGGTCATCGCGCACGGCATGCTGCAGATGGGACTCCTCGCGCGGGTCGCCGGCGAGCCTCGGCGCCTGCGCCGGCTGAGCTGCCGGTTCGCGGGCATGGTCCGCCCGGGCGACACCGTTGCGTTCCGCGGCGAGGAGCGCGAGGGAACGGTTCAGCTCAGCGCCCTGAACCAGGACGGCCAGCCGGTCGTGACGAAGGCGACCGCTGAGCTGCTTCCATAGCCACAGCATTTCGTCGCTCAGAGGAGGCTCCAGCAATGTTCGATCTCTCGGGTAGGGTTGCCGTCGTCACGGGCGCGTCACGCGGGCTCGGCCGCGAGGACGCGCTGACGCTGGCGCGCATGGGCGCCGACGTGGTGATCACCGACATCCTGATCGAGGACGACCCCAACCTCCAGACCACGGCGGAGGGCGCGAACTCGGTCCTGGCGCAGGTGGCGACGAGCCAGGGTTGGGTCTACTCGAACGCGACGGCCGAGGAGATCCGTCAGATGGGCCGACGCTCGACGGCGATCAAGATGGACGTGACCGACCGCGACCAGATCCGGGAGGTCTTCGCGCACGTCAAGGACCAGTTCGGCCGTATCGACATCCTGATCAACAACGCGGCAACGCTCGACCACACGGCCCAGATCCCCAACCAGGACTACCGGCTGTGGGATCGCGACATCGCCGTGAACCTGACCGGCTCCTTCAACTGCACCAAGGAGGTCTGGCCGTACCTGGTCGAGAACGAGTGGGGCCGCATCATCTTCATGTCCTCGGTGGCGGGGACGCTCGGCGGGTTCGGCCAGGCCAGCTACTCGGCGACCAAGGCGGGCGTGATCGGCCTCGCGCGCACAGCAGCGCTCGAGGGCGGCCGCCATGGGATCACGGCCAACGCCATCGTCCCGGGCATCATCCTCACGGAGGCAGGACGAGCGGGCGCCCAGATGAACCCGATGTACGAGCGCTTCAAGAGCCGGACGGTCTTCAAGCGCTTCGGCGAACCCTCCAACATCGCGGCGACGATCGGGTTCCTCTGCACCGAGGAGGCCGGCTACATCACGGGCGTCGCGCTCGAGGTCGCCGGCGGCATCCCGCTGTTCACGGCCTAGCCGTGGGCGAGCTGGTCGACGTCGTCCGCGAGGGCCCGGTCGCGCGGGTCGTCATGCACCGGAGCGGCAACAACTCGATCGCCGCCGACCTGATGGGCGAGCTGCGGTCGGCGTTCGAGGAGCTGGGCGCCGACGGGGACTGCAGGGTGGTCGTCCTGCAGAGCGCCTACGAGCGGTACTTCAGCGTGGGCGCCGACCTCGGCGCCATGGGCGGCATGGACCGCTCGGCCGAGGGCGCCGAGGAGCGGATCGCCGCCATGATGCGCGAGAGCAACGCGGGCTTCAGCGCGATCGAGGCGTGCCCGCGCCCGGTGATCGCCCGCATCAACGGCCACGCATTGGGCGGCGGCTGCGAGCTGACGCTGTGCTGCGACTACCGGATCATGGTCGAGGACGGTCGCTCTCGCATCGGCCAGACCGAGTCGGCGCTCGGCATCATCCCAGGCGCCGGGGGTACGCAGCGCCTGCCGCGCCTGATCGGAAAGGCGAGGGCGCTCCCGCTTCTCTACGAGTCGACCCGGCTGTCAGCCGCCGAGGCAGAGGCAGTGGGCCTCGTCAATCGGGCCGTGCCGCCCGAGGACCTCGATCGCGCGGTGGACGAGCTCGCGGCACGGCTGGCGCGCTCGGCGACGCTGGCCATAGCGCTGATCAAGGACGCCGTGAACCGCGGCCTCGAGCTGCCCCTCGACGAGGGCCTGTCCATCGAGGCGCGCAACTTCGCCCGGTCGGCGCTCAGCGACGACGCGGTCACGGGCATCGTCGCGTTCTTCCAGAAGGCCGAGCCCGACTTCAAGGGGCGCTGAGATGGAAGGGGGGGCGGGCCCCCCCCTTCCAGAACCCCCCCTCTGTCGGGGACGTTGGAGGCGCCTGCGGCGCATCGCTCCGCGTCTGAAGCCAGCGTTCGGCGATCTCGGGAAAGACGGACTCACACACAGGGCGGAGCCCGTGCTTACGGCGACCCTGGGGGATTCCGTTCCTGAAGGGGAGTCGGCCGGCGCGGGGCCGGCCGACTCCCGCAGTGCTCGAGCTGCTCAGGCCTGTTCTTTGCGGAGGGCCGAGGGGCGCTGGATCCGGACGACCTGGACGATTCGCCGCACGGCGCGGGGGGTGCGCGCCATTCGCACCAGGCGGCTGCGCTCGGCCCAGCTCCGATATTCCTCCATCCGCTGTGTGACCAGCCGGCACTCGAGCTCAAGGTTCAGCATGGTCGCCTCCTTTCCATGCGCCAGGGGACGCTGCTATTGGAAAGGATCTGCTGTCAGAATGTCAAGTCTGGCAGGAAATTTATAAATGATGTAGACTTGATGACGTCGGCAAGAGGCCCATGGGCGCCACCCGCTGCCGCACGATCTCCACCGCCTCCAGCACGCGACGTTCGTCCTGCCCGGTGAAGCGGATCACCAGCTCCCTGGTCTGGAAGTTCGGGTACGAGCCGACCGAGACGTCGGGGTGCGACGTCTCCAGCTCCCGCATCACGGGGTAGAAGCGCGCCTCGACGGCGAACACGAACCGCAGCTCGCGCACCACACCGGCCGTCCGGCCCGTCAGGAACTCCGGAGCGAGCTCCTCCGCGAAGATGCCGCGGAGCTCGGTCGGCACGCCAGGCAGGACGAACAGGCGGCATCGCTCCACCCGGTACATCAGGCCGGGTGCCATGCCGCGACGGTTGCGGAAGACGTGGTCCGGGTCCGCCGGGATGCGCGCCATGCGCCGGTTGCCCTCGGTCACCTGCGCCGACTCGATCAGGCCGGCCTCGTGCATCCGCTGCACCCGGCGCTCGATCCGATCCAGCACCGGCTGCCAGGTGACCAGCTCGCGCCCGAGTCCCGCGGCCACGGCCTCGAACGTGCGATCGTCGGGCGTCGGACCCAGGCCGCCTGAGCAGAACACGTCCTCGACCTCGGGGTCGCAGAGGTCGCGATCCAACTGCTCCACGATCTCGTCCTGCCGGTCGCGCACGACCGTGATGCGCTTGACCGGGAAGCCCAGCAGGCGCAGCTGCTCGGCCAGCCAGTGGGAGTTCGTGTCCTGCGTGAAACCGGCCAGCAGCTCGTCACCGATGGGGATGATCGTCGATGCCACGTGCCGGTTATAACAGCGGCCCTGACTAGAATGGGCGGCTGTTCGTTGATCGAGGTAGAGGGGCTCACCAAGCACTACGACGGCCGCCCAGCGATCGTGGACATCAGCTTCACCGTCGCGCGCGGGCAGCGGCTCGGACTCGTCGGGCCCGCCGGCTCCGGCAAGTCGACCACGCTCCGCGTCCTTGCCGGCCTGCTCAGCCCGACGTCCGGCAGCGTGGTCGTGGCGGGCCACGACGTGCGCACGCGGTCTCGGGCGGCGCGCCGGCACGTCGGCTTCCTGCCCGAGTCGGCGCCGCTCTTCGACGAGATGCGCGTGGAGCCGTACCTGCTCACGATGTGCCGGCTGCGCGGCGTGCGGCCCGGACGCCGCCGGGCACTGATCGAGGCCGCGCTGGAGCGATGCCGGCTCGGCAACCACCGGCGCGCGGTGATCGGTGGGCTCCCGGCCGACCTGCGGCGGCGCGTCGGCCTGGCGCAGGCCGTCGTCCACGAGCCCGAGGTGCTGCTCCTCGACGAGCCCGGTGACGTCGCTGACCTGATCGCGGACCTGGGCCGCGAGCGCGCCGTCGTCATGTCGGGCCCCGCCCGGACCGAGGTCGACGGCATGTGCGACCGCGTGCTGGTCCTAGATGCCGGCCGGGTGGTCGCGGACGAGGCGCCGGGCGCGCGTCGGGAGGCGAGACGCGGCCAGTCGGTCGTGGTGGTGGTCCGGGGCGATGCGACCGCCGCCGAGCGCCACATCCGCGGCGTGAACGGGGTGGCTGACGTGGCGGTCGAGGCGCTGGGCGACGGCATCCAGCGGCTCATGGTGACCGGCGAGGGCGACGACCTCCAGGACGCGGTCGCCCGCGCCATCGTCCAGCACGGCATCGGGCTGAAGGAGCTCAGCACCCGGCCGTCCGGCGCTGGCGAGGCCACCGAGTGACGGAGCGGGATCGCCCGAAGCGGCCGCGCCAGAACAGACGGACCACGACGTCCAGGCGCCGGCCCGCCCAGCGGCAAGCGAGGAACGCGCCGGGCGGGGTCGAGCCGGAGCTCGAAGCGCCGGCGGCTGCCGGCCCGGAAATGCCGCCCTC
>DASQZW010000321.1:0-8480 GCA_035638495.1 Terriglobales bacterium | reverse complement strand
CCCCAGCGTCGCTGTGAATGAAGCGATCTCCAGCCTCTCTGGCTCGGCTCAGGCGGGATCGGTCCTGACCGGCGCCGGCACGCCCACATCGCCGGCGTCGCCACCAGCCCGGCTCTTCGCTCCGACGGCAAGTCCGTCGCCGCGATGAGCACTGTGGTAGGCATCCTGACCACCAAGGACGGGCAGGGCTCGACCGGGTTCGCCCTTTCCCTGGCATGGACGGCGGCAGAACAGAGACGCGTGCTGCTGCTGGACGCGGACATGTCCGGGACGGGCACGCTCGCCGACGCTATAGCGCTCGACTTTGACGTCCACGGCATCGGCAACCTCTTTGGCACGCAGGCCATCACCGCCTCCATGCTCGAGGCGGAGGCAGTTCGGGTTCGCTCGCGGCCTCGACTGCGTGTCGTCGCCGGGCTTCAGGGCTTCTGTGGGCCTGGGGTCGCAGAACTGCTCCCGCGCCTGGCCCCCGCTTTCGCATCCGTGACCGATGAGCTCGTACTGCTTGATCTCGGGGCGCCGCTTGCTCATCCCGGTCAGGAGTCGCCCCGGCGCACCGCCGAGGTCATCGCCTCCGTATGCCATCGAGTTTTCGTCATCATCCACGACAGCCCTCCGCGACTGGTCAAGTCGATCCAGGTCCTCAAGGCCGCGCAGCTCCCGCAGGCGGAGCTGGTCGTCTACGAGACACGCCGCGGGGCGCTGCGCGAGCAGCTGCGACGCGCGCTGGCCGAGCACCTGCCGGGCGTCCGCATCGGCACGGTGCTGCCGTGGGACGAGCGCCGGGCGATGCGCGCGGAGGACGCCGCCACGCCGATCGTCGTGCCCGGACTCCTGCAGACGCTGCGGATGCCAGCGACCGGCGCCCTCCAGGAGGCGACCGGATGACCGCACTGGCCGTCGGCCGCGCCAACGACCTGGCGGCGCTCGACTGGCCCGAGCTGCCCGACGGCGTGCGGGATCTGGCCCTCCGCCTCACCCAGCTCATCGAGGACAACCGCCGGCTCAGCGGGCTGCCGGCGTCGGTACGCGAGGAAGAGGCGCTGACCGAGGGCGTCGCCGCCCTGGTCGACCGCGTCATCGAGTCGCCCGTTCGGTTCGGCGTCCAGCCGATCACGCAGCAGCGGCTGCGTACCGACCCCATGTTTCATCGCGCGGTCGTCGAAGCAACCCGCGTCCGGGCCTCGCGCCTGTGGCCGCTCTCGCGTCTTCTCTACCTGCTGCCCGGGCTGGAAGAGATCCACTGCTTCCGCCACGACAACTGGGTCGTGACGGCGGGCGGCCGGAAGGCGCTCCTGTCCAGGGCAGGCAACCCGTTCGGAAGCGACGAGGAGGTCGTCGCGTTCTTCCGCGACCGGGCGCTTGGCCTCGTCGGGGTGGTCGGCGCCACGCAGCTGAACGACGGCGCGCCCGTCGCCGAGGCGACCGTGGGCGGCGTGATGCGCCTGATCGTCGCGATCAAGCCCGCGATCTCGGGCGACGCCGGCGTGCAAGCGACCATCCGCGTATCCGCGGCCGCCGCCACGCGCTCCCTCGACGACTACGTCCGGCAGGGTGTCATGCCGCCCGGCGTGGCGGCCTTCCTGGCCGCATGCATCGGTGGTCGCGCCAACGTGCTGATCGCGGGCGGCACGGCCACCGGCAAGACGACGCTGATGCGCGTGCTCGCGGGCATGATCCCCGACCACGAGACGGTGGTCGTCATCGAGGACAGCGCCGAGCTGCACCTGGAGGCCGACCGGGGCGACGGGCCGTTCGACGCTCACACCGGCCGCCGGCTGCCGCGGCCCTGGGTGCCGCTCTGCATCAACCTGTGCACGGTCCCGGCGGTGCTCCGCACCGACGCCGGCATCAGCATGCGCGACCTCGTGCGGGCGGCACTGCGCTTCCGGCCCGACCGCATCCTGCTGGGCGAGTCCCGCGGCGCCGAGATGGCCGACGTCTGCACCGCGATGAGCACGGGCCACGACGGCTCCATGGTCACGATCCACGCCGACAGCGCGGTGCTCGCGGTCGAGCGCGCCGCCAGCTACGTCATGGAGTCGCCCCGGTTCAGCAGCAACGCGGCCAGCGACCAGCTCGCGAAGCGCGCGGTCCATCAGGCCATCGACCTGGTCGTGCACCTGACGCACGGCCCTTCGGGCGCCCGGCGCGTGAGCGGCGTCGTGGCGCTTGGCGAGGCGGTCGACCACATCGTCGAGGTCTACGGGCAGGCGCCTGAGGGGCAGGTGCGCCGGGTCTGCCGGCTCACCGGCGACCTGCCGCCGCGGCTGCGGGCCAGGCTGCGCGGCAACCTCGACGGCGACGAGCTGCCCCATGCCTGAGCCGGTGCCGCCACTCGTCTTCGCGGCCGAGATCGTCTTGGCGCTGGCGCTCGCGGCCGCGGCGGCTGCCCTCTTCCTCGGCGTACCCGTCGACGCGACGCGTCGCCGCGGGCGGCAGGTGGTCCGGCCGTTTCTCGACCGGCAGCGCGACCTGGCCCAGAGCCTCGGCCTGAGCCTGCGAAGCTGGCTGCTGCTCAGGATCCTCTGCGCCACGATCGGGCTGGCCGCCGGCAACTTCACGGGCGTGCCGACGCTCACGCTGGGCGCGGCGGCGCTCGGTCTCTGCGGCCTGCCGTGGCTGCTGGCTGGCCGGGCGGCGAGACGTCGCCTGACGATGGAGCGCGCGCTGGCGGGCTTCGTCGGGGAGGTGCGGGACCTCATGCGCCAGTCCAACCTCGCCCTCGACCGCGCGCTGCGGGAGGCGGCTCGCGGCCCGGCGCCCGAGCTCCGCTACGTGCTGGAGCCGCTCGCGAGCGACCAGCCGGTGGCCACCTCGCTCACCGAGGTGGCGCGCCGGGCGCGCTCGCCGCTCGTCGACCTCGTCGTCACCGCGCTGATGATCGCGAGGACGCGCGACCCACTGGCACTGGTCCGGGTCGTCGACGAGGTCCTGCGCCCGCTGCTGCAGGTGAGCGTCGAGGTGCAGGAAGAGAACCACACCACCGTCGCCCAGCAGCGGGCGGCGGCGCTCGCGATCGGCCTCATCATGGCGCTGCTCACGGCGGCCGTGATGCGGGTGCCGAGCATGCAGGCGTTCTACCTCTCGCCGCCCGGCCAGCTCGTCCTGCTGGCGGTGTTCGGCATGTACCTGACGCTCGTCTGGACGATCGGCCAGATCGCGCGGCCGCTGCGCTGGGTGGCGTGGGACATCGAGGCGCTCCGCCGCGAGACCGAGGCGCTCATTGCCTGACCTCACGCGAGCCCTGATCGCGGTCGCGGTGGGCGGCGCCTGGGTGGCGGCTCTCTGGTACCTCGGCCTCTACACGCACCCCTCCGTGCTGAGCTGGCAGCGCCTCGCCCGGCTGCGCGGCCTGGCCGACCGGCGTCCGCTGGGCGACCGGCTGGGCGACCGGCTGCCGCTGCTGCGCCGCGCCCAGGAGGAGACGGACGTGAGCCGCCTCCTCGCGATCGCCGCGCGGAACGAGAGCCCGACCGGGTGGCTGCTGCGCACCGCCTCCCTGGCGGGCGTCGCGCTCGCCGCCGTCCTCGCGGTGGACGAACTCGCCGTGCTGACCGGCCAGCCGCCCGCGCTGCCGCCGGCAGTTGGCCTGGTCGCCGCCGGCTGCGTCGCGCTGCTGGCTTACACCCGACTTCGCACGCAGGCGAGCGAGCGCCAGCGGGCGCTCGGTCGCGCCGTCGCCGACAGCCTCCCCCACCTCGCGGTGATGACCTTTCACCACCGCGTGCCGGTCTCAGAGGCGCTGCTGATCTTCGCCCGGTGCCAGCGCGATCCCACACTGCAGGACCTGCTCTCCGGCGAGGCGTGGCGGCCCCTCGTCGAACGCCTGCCGAGCACGGGCGCGCAAAGCACTGCGCTGGAGTACGAGCGAATCGGTCAGGCTTACGGCGTGCCGATGTTTGTGGCGCTCGGCTCGGCGGTGCGCCGCGTGACAGAGCGGGGACTGGCGAGCCAGGACGTATACACGGGCCTCGCGAGGGCCAGCTACGGCGAGCGTCTGGCGGCCGCCCGCGTGGCGGCCGCGCAGGCGAAGACGCTCATCGTGATCCCGATGGGGCTCATGATCGTCCCTGTGCTCGTGCTGATCGGCGCTCCACTGGTAGCCTCCCTCGGAGGAATCTTCGCCAGGTGATCAATCGCGTCGGCCTGCCGTTCCTGGTCAGCACCGCCCAGCTCGGAGCGGCGGCGCTGGCGCTGGGGCGCCCGGACCCGGGTCCGGCGCTCAGGTTCCTGGGCGGCGCCTGGCCGACATCCGGTGACACTCTGGCGGCCCTGGAGCTCCTGGTCTGGACGATCGTGCTGGCCGCGGTCGGCTGGAGCCTGGGCACCGTCGGGTGGCAGCTGGCAACCCGGGTGGCGGCCAGCCCACGGTTCCGCGAAGGGTCGGCGCTGGCCACCGGCCTGCTGATCCTCGCCGCGGGTGCGGCGCACCACATGAGCGAGCCGGTCGGCATGTCTGGCGGCAGCGTGCAGGAGGCGCAGGCGTTCCTTGGCCGCTGACAGCCTCCCCCGCCGCACGTTCCTGATCCTGCTCGAGGAGCCGCACGCCTGGGTCGCAGCGGCGACGCTGGCCCGGCAGTCGCCGCCGGGCACCGTCGAGACGCTGATCGCGCCCGTCCCCGGTGCGGCCTTCCTCTCGGCCACGGGCCAGCAAGCGGCCGAGCTGGACGAATGGTGGGAGCGGATGGCGACCGCGACAGGCCGCCCAGTGGTGCTGGCCGCGCACGAGGATGACCTGCCCGGCTGGATCCCGGGCCTGGACGCCGACTTCGTGGTCGCCGTGCCGGACACGGCGACGCTGAACACCTACGCGCACCTGTCCAACGTGATCCCCACCGTGGACGACGACCCGCGCCAGCTCGCCGAGCTGGCGCTGCGGGGCCGGGCGGCACGAGGGCTGCCGTCGCCGACCCCTGAGGCGCCGGCGCCGCGCCGCGAGCGACCTGTTCCGCCGGCGGCCCCGCCGCTGGCGGCGGCCTCGGCCCAGCCGCCCCCAGCTCCGGCGCCGGCCGCGCCCCCCTCTGCTCCCCTTCCCGTGTTCGAGCCCGCGCCCGCGACCGGGCGCGTGCCGATCCCCGACCCGTTCGACCTGCTCTCGCGAGCGGAGCCGGTCGAGCCGGCCGGTCCGAGCGGCCCCCAGGCGACCGCGCGCATGCCCCAGAACCCCTACGGTCGCGACGCGGCTGGCACGCTCTCGCGCCGAACGCTGCTGGGGGACGACGGGCGGGCGGCCACTGCCGTCGACCAGCGTCCCCGTCCGCTGGTGGCGGCGACCCGCTCTGCGATGGACCCGAGGCAGATCCTCGACCGGCTCGGTCAGGGCAGGCGGGCACCGGTCAGCGCCGAACTTGGCCAGGCGGTGCTCGCGTGCAAGCCGCTCGTGGCCGCCGTCGTCTCGCGTAAGGGCGGCGTGGGCAAGACCGCCAGCGCCGCCGCGGTCGCGGCCATCCTGGGCGAGGCAGTCGACCCCTTCGGCCACACTGCGGCTCTCGTCGACGCCAACGTCGGCAACCCCGACGCGTGGGGCCGGCTCGACGTCCGCGGGGATCCCCCGACGATGCGCGAGATCGTGCGAAGCCTGATGGCGGGCCAGGAGCCGCCCGGCCCGGCGTTCGCGGAGACCCCAGCGCTGGCCGTGTACCCCGAGTCGCGGGAGGCAGGCGAGGGCTACGCGCCCGCGCAGATCCAGCGAGTGGCCGGCTACCTCAAGGGCCGGCACGCCGCCGTGGTCGTGGACCTGCCGAACCGGCTGCCCGCATTCACGTCGGCGGAGGCCGCGGTGGCCGCCGCCTGGATCGGCGAGGCTGACGTGCTGGTGCTGCCCACGACCGCCGACCCGACCGCTCTCCTCGGCGCCATCGAGTACCTGGACGCCGACACCGTGCAGGGGAAGCCCGTGGTGGTGTCGTACATCGTGCCGCGCGTCCGCCAGATCCGCGACGCGCCTCAGGTGCGCGGCATGCTCGACCGCATCCGGGCCTCCGTGGCCGCGCTGGTCGAGGTGCCGGACGACGATCGCGCCACGCTCGCGCTCGTGCAGCGGGTGGCGATCACGGAGGTGAGCAGCGAGCTGCGGAGCGCGTATGTCAACCTGGCGACGCGGGTGATCGAGGCGGCGGCGAGCCGCAACGGGGGTTGGTCGTGAACGACCGGCGCGGCCACTGGGACCAGTCGACGCGCGCCGGCGGCCCGGCGCCGCTCACGTCGGAGGCCATGCGCGGCGTCTGCTTCTGTCTGCTGTACGACCTCTGCTGCTGGCTGGCGTCGGTCCGCCGGCCCGTCCCGACCGACGTCGAGGAGTACACGCTGGGCGCCGTGCGTGAGATCGCGGACCCCCGCCAGCGGCTGGGCCGATACGTCAACGGCACCCTGCTCCTGAGCTGGGAACAGGCCCTCGAGCCGTTCTTCGAGTGCGGCGCCACGTTCGAACCCGAGCTGGGCGAGGCCGGCTCGTTCCAGGAACGCGGCCGCGACGCCGCCGGGAGGCTCCGCGCTGAGCTTCGCTTCGGCAACCGCTCCAGCGTGCTGGACCGCAACCAGCGCCGCTACCACCTGGAAGCCCACGACTGGATGCTCACCGTCCTGCTGTCGGCCGAACAGGGCGGCTACGTCGAGAACGCAACGATCCGCCGAGCCTAGAAGGGCCAGTGGACCTCCAGCGGCTGCCGCTTCCCGTGGGCAGCCCGCACCCGGTCCGGCAGCCGGCGCGCCTCCGTCGGTCGCGGCTCGGCCTCGGCGGGGCGGCGACCACGATGCTGGGGCTGGTGGCGGCCGCGGCCGGGGGACTGCTGGGCGCCACTCCATCCACGGTGACGGTGGGCGTGGACACCGGTTCCTACCACGTCGGCGACGTGACGCTGCCGTCCCACGGCGGCGGCGTCTACGCGGGGCCAGAGGGCGCGGTGGTCGTCCAGGGCCCGGACGCGGCAGCCTCGACCCGACTGCGCGGGGTGACTGCGCTCGGATCGTGCCGGCTCGCGGCCGACGCCCGGAGCGAGCGATGCACCTTCGATCTGGGCGGACGGCGTCTGACTGCCGAGGACCGGCTCTCCGGCGGTGGCTGGGACCGGCGCTACGACGACGGCGTGACCGCCCGGATCGCGCTCATCGGCGGCCGGCCGGTGCCGGTGCCGATCGCGCTCGGCCGGTAGCGGTGGGTCACTCCTTCCAGGTCCGTTCCAGCACGCGGAGCCAGTTCTCGGTGCCGAGCTTGTGGAGGTCGGCCTCGCTGAAGCCGGCCCGGCGCAGGGCGTCGGTCAGCCGGGGCAGGCCGGCGGCGTCGCCCAGCTCGGTCGGGACGGTCGTGCCGTCGAAGTCCGAGCCGAACGCCACGTGATCGACACCCATGCGCTCGGCCAGGTAGGAGAAGTGGCGCGCGAGCGCGTCCAGCGGTGTGTCCGCCTCCTGCTTTCCGTCCTCGCGGGTGAACGACACCGCGAAGTTGACGCCGACGATGCCGTCCGAGTCCCTGATCGCGTCGAGCTGCGCGTCGAGGAGGTTGCGCGTGGACGGGGTGAGGCCGTGCGCGTTGGAGTGCGTCGCCACCAGCGGCGCGGTGCTCAGCTCGGCCACGTCCCAGAACCCGCGCTCGTTCAGGTGCGACAGATCCACGAGGATCCCGAGCCGGTTGCACGCCCGGACCAGGTCCTTCCCGGCGTCGGTGAGCCCCGGTCCGGTGTCGGGCGTGCTCGGGAACCGGAACGGTACGCCCTCCGCGAACGCGTTGCGCCGGCTCCAGACGAGCCCGATGGAGCGCAGGCCGGCGCGGTAGAGCACCTCCAGCGTGTTGAGCTGGGTGTCGATGGCCTCGGCGCCCTCGAAGTGGAGGATCGCGGCGATGGTGCCCGCGTCCAGGCAGCGGCGAAGCTGGGACACGTCGCGCACGACCTGCAGCTCACCTGCCGACTCCTCCTCCAGTCGGAACAGCGTGGCGGTGAGCGACATGGCCATGCGGAGCGCGAACGGCTGCTCGACGGAGGGCGGGAGCACGGTCCACAGGTCGGCCGCCGGACCGGGCTCGGCGCGCAGCGTGGGCCGGCGGGCCGCCGGGTCCGGCGGCACGTACACGGCGAAAAAGCCGCCGGCGAAGCCTCCCTCCCGGGCGCGGGGCAGGTCGAGATGGCCGCTGCTTCCCCGCTCGAAGAAACTCCGGCCCTCCTCCCGGCTCGAGCCGTACAGGGCGAGGAGAACGTCGTTGTGACCGTCGAAGATCGGGAGTGGCTCGTCGGATTGCACGCCGCGAGCCTACGCTTCGGGCTCGACTCCTGGCGGCCGGAACGGTACCGGGGCGCCGGTCGCGGTGACCTGCGGTTCGACACGCTCGGGCTGGTCGCGACGGGACGGCAGCGACCACCACGCGGCGATGGTCGCAATGACCGACGCCGCGTACGTGATGGTGAACGGGGCGGTCACGATGAGCGCGAAGCCCAGGATGGCGATCACGACCGAGATGAGGACCACGAGAGTGGCAACCACGG
>DASQZW010000320.1:0-21427 GCA_035638495.1 Terriglobales bacterium | reverse complement strand
AGGCGGTGCACATGGGTTTCGCGGTCGCCCTCGAGGACGGCCTGATCGTGCCGGTGATCCGGGACGCGCACCGCAGGTCGCTGGTCGAGATCGCGCGCGACCGGGTCGAGCTGACCGAGAGAGCGGTCGCCGGCAGGATCGGACTGGACGAGATCCAGGGCGGCACGTTCACGATCACGAACCTGGGCGCGTTCGGTGCGGACGCCTTCACACCCATCGTGAACCCGCCGCAGTGCGCGATCCTGGGCGTCGGCCGGATCGCCGAGCGGCCCTGGGTGGTCGACGGCGAGATTGCGGTGCGGCCGTCGGTGTGGCTGTCGGTCACCTTCGACCACAGGCTCGTGGACGGGGCGCCGGCCGCGCGCTTCCTCGAGGCCCTGGCCAGCCGCCTCTCGTGACGGAGAGCGCCGTCGTCGGCCTCATCGTCAACCCGGCGGCGGGTAGGGACATCCGCCGCCTGGTGGGCGGCGCCTCCGTCATGCCGCACCACGAGAAGGCCGCGATCCTCCGCCGCGTGCTGCGGGGGCTGGATTCCGCCGGAGTCGCCCGGGCGCGCTACCTTCCGGACGGCGTGGGCATCGTGGACGCCGCAGCCGCCGTGCCCGGGCTGCGGCTGCAGCTGCAGGCCCTGCCGATCCGGCCCCAGGGCTTCGCCGGCGACTCGATCGAGGCCGCACGCCTGCTCGCGGCCGACGGCGTCGGCGCGATCGTCACCCTGGGCGGTGACGGCACCAACCGCGCGGTCGCGACGACCTGCGCCCGCGTGCCCCTGGTCGCCGTCTCGACCGGGACCAACAACGTCGTCCCCACGATGGTGGACGGGACGATCGCCGGGCTGGCAGCGGGACTGGTCGCGACCGGCACCGTCGCGCCCGACGACGTCGCGCCGGCCAGCAAGCGCGTCGAGGTGAGCGCGGACGGGGTAGACGACGTTGCGCTGGTGGACGTCGCGGCATGCCGGGACGCGTTCAGGGGCGCGGCCGCGATCTGGGATCCGGCCCGCGTGCGGGCCATCGTGCTGTCACGGGCGGAGCCGTGGGCGGTCGGCCTCTCCTCGATCGGCGGCGGGCTCCGTCCCATCGCGGCACACGAGCCGTGCGGGCTCTACGTCGAGCTCGGCGACGCCGGCGGCACCGACCCCAGGGTGCGCGCCGTGCTGGCGCCCGGACTGACGGCGGACGTCCCCGTCCGGAGCCACCGGATGCTGGCCCTGGGCGAGGAGGTGGCGCTGCCGGGAACCGACGGGATCGTGGCCCTCGACGGCGAACGCGAGCTCCCCTTCAGGGGACGCGTCACCGCGCGCGTCACCGCGGACGGGCCGCGCCTGGTCGACGTTCGGCGCGTCCTGGCGCTGGCCGCCGGCGCTGGACTGACGAGCCATGCCGGGTGAAGCGACCGCGGCCGATCTCGTCGTGATCGGAGGCGGGCCGGGCGGCGTCGCGGCGGCCCGTGAGGCACGCACGCTCGGTGCGTCCGTGGCCCTGTTCGAGCGGGCCGCACTGGGTGGAACGTGCACCCACGCCGGCTGCGTTCCGGCCGGCGCGCTTCACCGCGCCGCTGCCATCCTGGACGAGGTGGGCCGCGCGCCGGCTCTGGGCGTCTCCGTGAACGGCGGCGGCGTCGACTGGCCCCGGCTCCAGTCCTGGGTCGGCCAGGTCGTCTCCCGGGCCGCGGGACTGACGCGCGTCACGCTGGAGAGCGCGGGGGTGGAGGTGGTGCCGGCGCCGGCCGTCCTGGCCGCCCGGGGCCGGGTCGAGGGAGGCGGACGCCTGTTCCAGGGAGCGGCAGTGGTGCTCGCCACCGGTGCCGTTGCGGTCCCGCCTCGCCTGCCGGAACCGCCGCGGTGCCCGGTGCTGACCAACGCCGAGGCGATGGCCCTGCAGGAGCCGCCCGCGAGCCTGCTGGTCGCCGACGCAGCGCGCTTCGGCCTGGAGTGGGCCGACCTCTTCGCCCACCTGGGCTCGCGGGTGACCGTCGCGACCAGGGACGATCGCCTGCTGCCGGCTGAGGACGCGGACCTGGCGGGCTTCCTGCAGATGCTGCTGGAGCAGCGTGGCGTGCGCTTCCTGATCGGCGTCCCGGCCCGCGAGGCCCTGGCCGACGTCGAGCCCGACGCGGTGCTCTTCGCGGACGCGCGCACGCCCGCGACAGAGGGACTGCGGCTCGAGCCGGCCGGAGTCGCGGCGGGCCCTGACGGCGCGGTCACGGTCGACGCCGCCTGCCTCACCACGGCGCCCTCGATCTACGCGGTGGGTGACGTCACCGGCCCGCCGTGGCTCTCGAACCGGGCCCGAGCGCAGGGCGTGATCGCCGCGACGAATGCCCTGGGGGGATCGGCCCGGTTCCGGCCCGAGCGCGTGCCTCGCTCGGTCAACACCCACCCCGAGCTGGCGGCCGTCGGTCTCACCGAGGCCGAGGCCCAGGCCCGAGGTCTCGCGGTGGCCGTCGGGTACGGGGAGCTGGCCACCAGTCTGAGGGGCATCACGCTGAACGCCGACCAGGGCGCCCTCAAGCTCGTGGTGGACACGGACTTCGGAGAGATCCTCGGCGGCCACATGGTGGGCGCCGGCGCGTCGGAGGTCATCGCGCAGGTTGCCGTCGCGATGAGCCTGGAGGCCGACTACCGCGACCTGGCGCGCGTCAGCCACCTCCACCCCAGCCTCGCCGAGCTGGTCACCGAGGCGATCGCGTCGATCTGAGAAGCACGCTGGCTGCGTGCCCGCAAAGTGTCGGACGCGACCTGGCGCTGAGCCGCGGCGTCCTGGGACATTCGACCCATTGATCCCGGGTGGCCGCCGGAGCACCATTTGCCCTCGAATCGTCGGGCGTGCGCCCGCGAGAGGGACTGGGAGGAGGACGCGGCGGTGCGCAAATCGTTTCTGGCGCTGTCGGCTGTGCTGTGCGGGCTGCTGCTTCACCCGGTCGGCGCTGCCGCCGCCGCCCCATCCACCACCGTCCTGACCTCGAACCTCAGTCCGGCGGCGGTCGGACAGTCGGTCACGCTGACCGCCACCGTGTCGGCGGCCGGCACTCCCACCGGTATGGTGACCTTCCAGGACTTCATCGTCGGCGGACCACCGGCGTCGATCGGGAGCGCCGACCTCCTCAACGGTCAGGCCAGCGTGACCGTCTCCCTGCCCACAGGCGTCCACTACCTCACCGCCAGCTACGGAGGCGACCCGAACTTCCTCGGCAGCTCGGGCTCGCTGACCCAGCGTTGGGGACCGACGGTGGCCCCGACCGTCGGCATGTTCGCCAGCCCGAACCCGGCACCGACCGGAACCCCCGTGACCCTCAACGGGTTCGTCTTCGCGTCGGTGGGCGCGGGGCTGGCCACGGGCAGTCTCACCTTCAGCGAGGGTTCGACCGTGCTCGGCACCTCGCCCCTCGGGGGCGCAGAGTTCGGCGTGAACGGTGTGCTCGCGCTGGCCTCGCTGACCATCACCACTTTCAGCGCCGGTGCCCACGCGATCACGGTGTCGTTTGCCGGCGACGCGAACCTGGACCCCGGCACCTCCGCGCCGGTCACCGTCACGATCGGTCAGCCCGTGGCCACGAGCACCTTCCTCAACTCCAGCCCGAACCCGTCGGCTCAGGGACAGACCGTGAACTTCGGGGTCACCGTGAGCCCCCAGGGACCGTCGGCGCAACTTCCGACCGGCCCGGTGACGCTGCTCGAGGGCGCGACCGTTCTGGCCTCCGCTCAGGTCGTCTCCGGCAACGCGTTCATCCCGCTCACCGGCCTGGCGCCGGGCTCGCACCAGATCGTGGCCAGGTACGCCGGCGACGGTTCCAGCTTCGCGCCGAGTACGTCACTGCCCGTGACTCAGACGGTGCTCGGCGGTGCCGGCACCGCGCCGACCTCCGTGTTCCTCAGTGGTCCCTCCCAGGTGACGTTCGGCCAATCGGTGACCGTGACCGCGACCGTCAGTTTCCTGGGCTCGATGACGCCGACCGGGACGATCGTGTTCACGACCACCAGCGGCGGCCCGGCCGCGACCGTGCCCGTGGGTCCGGGCGCCACGGCGTCCTTCACGTTCACTCCGACGTCCGGCGGCGGTGTCCCGATCGAGGCCGCGTACAGCGGGGACGCCACATTCGCGGCGAGCACCGCGCCCGTGTTCCTGGTCATCGTGGCGCCCATCGCGACGACGACCAGCCTCGCCGCCAGCGCCAACCCGAACATCGTCGGCCAGCCGGTCACCTTCACCGCACAGGTGACTCCCGCCGCCGTGGCCTCTCCGTCGCTCTCGGGTCAGGTCACGTTCCTCGACGGCCCGGAGCCGCTGGCCACCGTGGCGCTCGACGCCTCCGGCAGCGCGACGCTCACGACGGCGTCACTGGCGCTCGGACCGCACACCGTCACCGCGCGGTTCCTGGACAGCTTCGACTACGGCACCAGCGTCAGCTCACCGCTCGTCGAGACGGTCGTGACGCCTGTCACGACGACGTCCATCGCGACCAACGTCAACCCGGCGGCGACCGGCCAGGCCATCGTGTTCTCGGCCTCGGTGACCGCGGACGCCGGCGTCCCGACCGGCACGGTCGCGTTCATGGACGGCGCCACCGTGCTCGCCGCGATCACCCTCTCCGGCGGCCAGGCGACGTTCACCACCACTGCGCTCGCACCGGGCCACCACGCGATCGCCGCCGTCTATGCAGGCAGCGCCTCGTTCCAGGGCAGCGTCTCGCCGGCGCTCGACCAGGTGGTCCTGGTCCAGCGCGTGACCTCCGTGACGCTCGCGTCGAACCGTGACCCCTCGCGGGCAGGCCAGGGTGTGCGGTTCACCGCGACGATCAGCTCGCCGGTGCCCGCGTCGACGGAGCCGACCGGCATCGTGACGTTTCGTGACGGCGACACCGTGCTGGGCTCGGCCAGGGTGCACGAGGATGGGACCGCGCGGCTCGAAGTGGACACGCTGACGCCCGGCTCGCATGCGATAGCGGCGCGCTACGAGGGCGACGGCGCGTACGCGCCGGCCACGTCCGACGCGCTGACGCAGGTCGTTCAGCCCCGGCCCGCCTCCGATCGGGAGTTGGTCGAGCTGGAGGACGCGATCGAGTAGCGGCGCGCTAGACCCCGACGCTGGACGAGCGCGCCGACCCGAGCAGCGTGTCGCCGTCGGCCCGGAGGAGGAAGCCCTGCTTCACCAGGGAGTCCACCGTCTGCGTCACCGCCGACACGTACCCGGCATGCGACCCGTACAGAGACGCCAGCTTCGCGGCGTCGTACGGGCGGTGGGTGCCGTACAGGATGCAGAACCCGTTCAGCGGGTTGGACAGGGACGCCGGCCCGTTCTCGCCGTTGTTCAGCGCAACCGGCACCGCGACCCTGGGCAGGCGGATTCCGCCGACCGCCAGGCCGTTCGCGTCGCGGACGATGCTCCACGTCCCGGCCGGGGCGGTGTTCGGACCGTTCACCTGGATGGGCGTCGCCGCCGGCGGCGCCTGACCGCCCGCGACCCAGCGGTCGAGCGCCGCGTACGCCGAGTGGAACACCGCCCAGTCCTCGACGTCGCTCGGGCCCGGGTTCGCGCAGCTCAGCGCCTGCGCCTGCCCGTACTCCCGCTGCTGGATCCAGCCCAGGTCCGCGCGAGCGTCGCCGGGCGTCGTCGACACCGCCGCGGCCGGCACATGGGAGCCGCCGGCGATCTCCCACTCGTGCACGGACGTCGTGTCGCCGATGCGGATGGCGGGGTCGCCCTGCCCGCGCCACACGTCGGTCTCGGTGTTGACGCGCAGCATCTTCGTCGCCACGTCGGTGCGCACGCGGGGACCCCCGAGCCCGACCAGGAAGCCGTCGTAGACCTTCGCCTGCGGCTGGATCGTGTTGTAGTAGAGGATCAGGAACCGGGCCGACTGCGATACGCCGGCGCCGTACACGCGCCGCACGTTCATCCCCTTGAAGGGATCGACGCCGGGACCGGCGTGCTTCGCCAGCGCGGCGATCTGCGTGAAGACGTCGAACGACTGCGAGTCGTCCCTGACCGTTCCCGCGAGCGTCAGGTCGAGCGACGCGTACCGCGTCGGGCTCCACTGCTTCAGGCCCAGGCCGGCCGTGGGACCAGGATCGGCTCCGTTGACCCCGACGCGCTGGACCGATGCGCCCACCCACGCCCAACCGCTGCGTACGAAGAAGTCGCCGCTGCTCGACCACTCGGTGTCGATGTCGTGGCCGGCCGTCACGTTCTGCCAGTCCACGACGACCACGCCGGTGAACCGGCTCGGGTCGGCCGGCCTGCGGACCACGATCCTGGTGGTGTACGGCATCGTGCCGATCGGAGTCGAGTTCGTCATCGGGTTGGCGGGATTCGACGAGAACCGCATGGCGGTGCCGGAGACGAAGTACTCCTGCTCCACGTAGCCCGCCTTCTTCAGGTCCGTCGGCGTCGCGTAGAACGTGTACGCGTGCGATGGATCCCCGGGCTGAGCCGTGGACGCGATCGGCCCCCGGACCATCGCCTCGGAGTCCACGGGCTGCCGGGCGGGCGGCGCGGACGTCTGTCCGGACGGACTCGAACAGGCGCCGGCCACGGCGAGAACGGCTATCGCGAACGTGACGAGGCGCGCGTGGAGCGATCCCGGCAAGGTCATTCGGACATCCCCCCTTCACCGCGGTGAGTGAACGGGAAAATCCTACTCGCGAGTAATGTTCGGCACCCGCCGGCAACTCGGGTGGCCCGCCTCCACCGCTACCTGCGCAGGGCCATTCCCTCCCACGCGAGGCGCTCCTCGCGCCGCGGGTCGTCGTCGACGCGACAGTTCACGTCGAACAACATCGTCGCCCGCCGCGAGGAGTCGTAGGTCGGCCACGCCGGCAGGCCGTCGTGGTTGGGGTCCCCGCTGCGGGCGAACGCGGCCCAGGCGCGGCTCATCGTCGCCGCCAGCGGGTACCGCTCAGGCCGCATCCCGGTCATCGGCGCCACGTCGGGGTGGTCGAACACGAACGGAATCTCCATCCCGTGCGCCGACTTGAAGAGCCCGCCGAAGTGGTCGCTCTCCCAGGTGAAGAGGTACATGTACACGGGAGCCGGTCCGCCGGCCGCCTTGCGCTCCGCCAGGCGGATCGACGCCAGTCGGGTGCCCTCGCTGGCGATGCCGATCAGCAGGTCCCACGGCGTGTCGGTCGGACGGTGCTCGCGGTAGACGGCGAGGATCTCGTCCCGGCGGTCACCGAGCATCGGCGTCAGGCGCTCGATGAGCTCGTCCTCGGTCAGCCGCCGCCGGCTCGGGTCGCCGGCGAGGAACAGGGCCGCCTCGTCCTTGTTGGTTCCGATCAGCAGCGGCACGCCGGCCGCGGACGGCGCGGCTGCCGGCTCGAACGGATGCTTCGGCAGATGGCGCCCATCCACCACCGGCCGGAGCAGCAGCGCGTTCCCGCGCAGCGGCCAGCCCCGGGAGGGATCGGCCGGCGGGCTCGGCATCGAGGTCAGCGCCTCGGTGAGCCGCTCGTGGGGCAGCGCCTGCAGGTCCGTGAGCTGGCCGGGGCGCAGGTCCAGGTGAGCGAGCAGGCGCTCCGCGAAGTCGGTCGCAGGCGCCGCCTCGTTGGCGCGGAGCGCCGGGCCGCTCTGGACCACGGCGCGGTGGAACAGCCCGTGGGCCTCCGGCATCCCGAGCAGGACGCTGACCTTGGCGCCCCCGCCCGACTCGCCGAAGATCGTGACGCAGCCCGGATCGCCGCCGAACGCTTCGGCGTTCTCTCGCACCCATCGCAGCGCGAGGACGATGTCGAGCATCCCCGCCATGCCCGAGCTGGCGAAGTCCTCGCCGCCCATGTCCGCCAGGTACAGGTGCCCGAAGGCGTTCAGCCGGTGGTTGACGGTGATCACGACCACGTCGCCGCGGCTGGCCAGCTCGGCGCCGTGGTACCAGGGCTCGGAGCCGGCCCCGGCCGCGAAGCCCCGGCCGTGCAGCCACACCATGACCGGGCGGCGGCCGTCGGTGCCGGGCGTCCACACGTTGAGCATCAGGCAGTCCTCGCTCTGCGCCAGCGACGGCATGGCGCCGAGCGTGCGGCTGTCGGCGGACCCCGCGTCCGCGACCACCCCGGTCTGCGGGCAGATCGGACCGAACTCGAGGGCGTCGCGCACCCCCGTCCATGGCGCCGCGGGCAGCGGCGGCAGGAAGCGCCGGCCCTCCGTCGAGGCGCCGTACGGGATGCCCTTGAATACCAGCGAACCGTTCGGCGCGGCCGCCCCGCGCACCGCACCGCCGGACGTGACGACGACCGGATCTGCCATCTCCCCAACCTCCTGGCGGTCCGGGCCGAAGCAGCCGGCCCAGCTCGACTCGGACCGTACCCGAGGACGTCCGACCCGTCAACGCCGTCGTTCGGCTGACGCCGGGGCGTGGCAAGCTGCCACGTCGTGGCCGATCTCGAGCGCGCCCTCGCCTTCGTCCTCCCTTCAGCCATCCGGCGCGCGCCGCGGTCTCGTCGCGCGAAGCGCCGCCACGTACAGCGCGCAGGGGTTGCCTGGCTGCCAGCCGGGCAGCGGGTCGATCCGGTCGATCTGCACGAAGCCCCTGCGCTCCCAGAACGCCCGCGTCGCCTCGTACGGGGCGTAACCCGCCGAACGGTCCAGCGTCTTGGCTTCCACGAGAAGCACGCCCTCCCCGGCGAGCGCGTCCAGGACGTGCTCGACCAGCAGCGCGCCGATGCCCGTGCCGCGGCGGTCGCGCTGAACCGCCGCCCAGAGGATCTCCGCCGCCGTGGCGGATCGCCGGTCCACGACGGCGAAGCCGAGCACCTCGTCGCCGTCAGTCGCGGCCCAGCCCTGGTGCCGTTCGAAATCGCTCCGGATGGTGTCGAACGTGTCGGGCGTGAAGAAGTCGGGCAGTCCGCGGACGATCTCGACGCAGGTCTCGACGTCGCCGGGCAGACACGGGCGGACGCTGATCACCGACGCAATCATCCCCCCGGAGGCGAAGCGCTCGCCCCCGCCGTGCTGCTCGATGACGGTGGCCTGGTTCGACCCTGATCGTCAGCTGAAGTGATCGATCGGGGTATGCTCGATCCGTGCCCGTACCGCCTTCGCTCGCCGGCCGTCCCGGCGCCCTCCTCGTCATCGCGGCGAGAACCGGCCAGGAGCTGGCCAGCCGGCGGCTCGCGCCCCTGGGCCTCAGCGTCCGGCTGTGCGGCGTCCTGAACCTGCTGGCCGAGGGCGCGATCTCCCAGCAGGAGCTGGGCGAGCAGCTCGGGATCGATCGCACCACCGTCGTCGAGATGATCGACGAGCTCGAGCAGCAGGGCATCGTGGTCCGCCGGCGGAACCCGGCCGACCGGCGCTCGTACGCGCTCACCCTCACCCCGAGGGGCCAGACGGTCCAGAAGCGCGCGGCCCGGGTCTTCGACGCGGCCGCCGACGAGTTCTTCGAGGCCCTGGAGCCCGCCGAGCGGCAGGCGCTGTCGGGCATGCTCCAGCGCCTGATCTCCACCGCCGACGAGCGCATGGCTGCCGGCACCTAGCGGAGACGTCCTTCAACCGATCGTCCCCTAAAGGAATCATCAGCATAAGGGAATAATCGCACCCACCCCGCGACTTCTGGTCGGTCATGAGCACAGCAGTCACGGGAATCCATCTCGGACCCCGAGCCCGGCGGGCAGTCCGTGCCGTCGCCCGGCTCGTCAACCCGCTGGTGCTGGCGATCGCGGGACGGCGCTGGATGCCGGTCCTCGGCGTCCTCCACCACCTGGGTCGCAGGTCGGGACGCATGCACTCGACGCCGCTCGGCATGCGGCCATTCGGCGACGGCTTCGTGATGCCGCGCACGTTCGGTGACGACGCCGCCTGGTACCGGAACGTGGTCGCGGCAGGCCGGTGCGTCGTGACGTACCGGGGCCGCGACTACGAGCTGGTCGATCCGGAGGTCATCGACTACGAGGCCGCCGCACCGGCCTTTCCGCGCTACGAGCGACTGCAGTTCCGGCTCCTCGGCATCGAGGAGTACCTGCGCATGCGCCGGGCGCCGGCGCACCTGGAGGAGATCCGATGACACGGGTCTCGCTGCAACCGGGCATGGTGGCGCCGCGACGCCTCACGGCCGCCCTCATCGTCATCGCGTTCGCGCAGCTGATGGTGGTGCTCGACACCACCATCGTGAACGTGGCGCTGCCCTCGATCCAGCGCGCGCTGGGGTTCGCCCCGACCGACCTCGAGTGGGTGGTCAACGCGTACGCGCTCGCCTTCGGCGGCCTGCTGCTGCTGGGCGGGCGGGCCGGCGACCTGTTCGGCCGGCGCCGGATGTTCGTGGCAGGCGTGCTGCTCTTCGCCGCGGGGTCGTTCGCCGGCGGTCTGGCCACCTCGCCCGTGTGGTTGATCGCCGCGCGGGTCGTCCAGGGTGCCGGCGGCGCGATCGTGGCGCCGACCGCCCTGTCGCTGATCGCGGACACGTTCCAGGAAGGAGCCGCGCGGAACCGCGCCCTCGGCGTGTACGCGGGCGCGGCGGGGAGCGGTGGCGCCGTCGGGCTCATCCTCGGCGGCCTGATCACCAATTCGTTCTCGTGGCGCTGGGTCCTCTTCGTGAACGTCCCGATCGCGCTGGTGCTGGCCGTCGCGGCCCCGCGCGTGCTGCCGGCGTCCGGGCGCCGGTCCGGGCGCCTCGACCTCCCGGGCGCCGTCACCGCCACGAGCGCGGTGACCCTGCTCGTCTACGGCCTGTCGCGGGCGGCGACGCACGCCTGGAGCGATCAGCTGACTGTCCTGGCGCTGGGCGCCGGCGCCGCGCTCCTGCTCGCCTTCCTGCTCATCGAGCTCCGGAGCGAGCAGCCGCTGGTGCCGCTCCGCCTGTTCGCGAACCGCAGCCGGTCGGGGGCCTACGTCCTGCGCATGGTCGCTGGCGCGACGACCCTCTCGATCCTCTTCTTCCTGACGCAGATCATGCAGAACGTCCTCGGCTACAGCCCCCTGAAGGCCGGGTTTGCCTTCCTGCCGCTGGCCGTCGGTGTCGTCGTCACCGCCCAGGTCACCTCTCGGGTCGTGGGGCGGATCGGCCCGCGTCTCCCGATCACACTGGGGGCGCTGCTGACGAGCGCGGGCATGCTCTGGCTCTCCCGCCTCCCGCACGACGCGGCGTACGTGCATGACATCCTGGGACCGCTGGTGACGCTCTCTGTCGGCATCGGCCTGATCTTCTTTCCGACCACCGTGGTGGCGGTGTCCGGTGCGGGCCGGCACGAGTCGGGCCTGGCGGCGGCCGTGCTCAACGTGAGCCAGCAGCTCGGCGGCTCGATCGGGCTCGCGGTCCTCGGCACGATCGCGGCCAATGCGATCCGGGGATTCGCGACGGCCTTCGAGGTCGGCGCCGTGATCTCGCTCGTGGGCTTCGTGGTCGCGCTGCTGACGATCCGATCCCGACCGCAGGCGCCGGCCGCCGAGGCACCCCGCCAGGCCGCCTAGACGTTCGCGGTGTGCAGGCTGGGCAGCCTGCACACCGCCTGTCGCCGACGACTCGCTGCCGGCGGCGCTGATCCGCAGTCCCTGCGGCAGACGCGGCGCCTTCGGCGTGGTCAGGCAGCGGTGGGCGCTACGGCCTGCCGCGGAACTGGCTGACCGCCAGCGCGACCAGCAGGAGCGGAACGGCGATCCAGAACTGGAGCAGCGTGTGCCGACGCAGCTCGCTCTCGATATCGAGGCCCGCGAGCTCGGCGTCGAGGGCGCCGGAGCGTGACAGCGACACCGCGTGCAGCGCCAGCACCGCATAGTTGACGCCGACGCCCACGAGCCCGACGCCGATGACGCGCCAGCCGAGGCTGCCGGCACGGGTGGCCACCAGCACGCCGAGAACGATGCAGCCCAGGGCGCCGATGATGAACTCGGCCAGTATCACGCGGCGGCGGAACCGGGTCCCCGCGAGCCCGTGCATGTCGAGTGCGGCGAGCCGCCGTACGTCCACCAGGGCCATGCCCGCATCATGCGCCTGCCGAAGACGGGCACCCCGGGGTTCTGGCCGTCGGGCGGTGTCACGGGTGCCGACGACGGCGGTCAGCACAGCTCCTCGAACGCCTCCGTGCGCCGCAGCTGCTCGCGCTTCACCTCGTCGTGCGAGGCGGCGTAGTAGCCCCGACAGCGCTCGATCATTGCCGCGTGCCGAAGCGGCCACTCAGGCAGCCTGCCGTAGGCGTCGTAGAAATGCCGCAGAACGTCCCCGGGCGAGCTCCACCAGATGCGCAGGTACCACTCGACCAGCGCGATGTCCTCGACCGGGTCGCCGATCCGCGTCAGCTCCCAGTCGATCAGGGCGCGGATCGCCCCGCTGTCGGGGTGGACGATCACGTTGTAGGGTCCGGGGTCGGCGTGGATCACGCTCGGTCCGCCGCCGGTCAGGACGTCGGAGAAGGAGCGCGTGTCGAGCGCGTGCAGCGCTCGCAGCATGGTGCCGCATCCCCGCACGAGCACCACCTGCCTGCGCACCGCCTCCTCCAGCCCGAGGGACCGGTACCCGCCGACGACCCACTGCTCGGCCAGCGGCCCCGGGACGTACTCCATCCGCACGGTGACCGGATCGTCGCAGCCGAGCGCCCGCGGCACCGGGACCACGCCGGCCAGCCGGGTCAGCATCGCGACCTCCACGTCGCGCCGCCGCCGCGCGTCGTCGCGCGTGATCCGCTTCTCGACCGCCTCGCCGTCCCAGCGGATGTCGTTCCAGCGCCGGCCGGGGTCCCAGCCGCGGCCCTCGGGCGGCGCGGTCAACGCGGTCTCCTCCTCACCAGTCGGACGTCGCCATCCAGCCGGCGATCTGGGCCCGCGAGTTGAAGCCCAGCTTGTTCAGGATGTTGCGGACATGGCTCTCGACCGTGCGCTCCGAGATGAACAGGCGCGCTCCGATCTGCTTGTTGCTCAGGCCGTCGGCCACCAGGCGTGCCACGTCGGCCTCGCGCTGACCGAGCACCCCGGCGCCGCCCGGATCCGATGACCCGCCCGCCGTGGGAGCGTCCTCGCGAAGCGCCAGCCGCGCGGCCGCCTCACGGCTCAGGCGCTGCCCGGCGCCGAACTCCGCCTCGAACCTCGTCGGTCCCAGCGCCGCCTTCGCGGACGCGGTGGCCTGCGCCAGCGGCGCGGTCATCCCGCGGTGGATGCTGGCGCCCACCTCGGCGCGCCGGCTCTCCATCGCGCCCAGCAGCTGCGCCGCCAGCCGCGGCTCGCCCGGCGCCGCGCAGCAACCCAGTGCCCCGAGGAGGTAGCACTGGGCGACCCGATCGTCGAGCCGGCGGGCGATGCGGAGCGCCTCGGCGAACCGCTGCGCGGACTCGTGCCGGTCCCCGCTCAGCAGGCCGGCGAACCCCTGGTTCATCAGCATCATGTCCAGGCTGTACAGGTCGCCTGCCTCGCGGCTGAGCCGCATGCCCGCCTCGGCCGCCGCCCTGACCGCGTCGAGATCGCCGTCCAGGAGGCCGTTGAGCGCTCCGGCCTGGTGCACCATCAGCGTGGCGCCCAGGTCGTCCAGGTCGCCGGCGATGGTCCGGGCCTCCGCCAGCAGCCGCGTCGAGGACGCGAGATCGCCGGCCATGCGCGCGGCGATCGACGACATCGAGAGGGTCTGCGACAGCGCATCCAGCTGACCCGTGGCCCGGGCCGCGGCCACGCCGCGTTCGAGCGCCGGCAGCGCGGCCGCCGGATCGCTCTGGAGGACGGCGAGGAATCCCCGAGCGAAGTACGCCCACGGCTGAGCGGCCGGCATGGTGTCCCAGGCGAGCAGCTCGTCCAGCCATCGCACGCCCTCCGTCGTCGCCCGGGTGATCCAGTAGTAGATCAGGCTCGTGGCGAGGAGGATGCCGCGCTCGAAGTCCCGGCGCTCCCGGCAGCGCCCCAGCACGGCCCGGACGTTGTCGATCTCGAGCTCCATCCAGGCGAGCCACTCGACCAGCCCGTAGCGACCCTCGACGGCGAAGTGCACGCTGCGGGACAGGTAGTGGCCGGCGAAGCGCCGCTCGACCGCCTCCTCCCCGCCTTCCTCGCGAAGCTGGAGGCGCGCGTACTCGCGCATCGTCTCGTGCAGGCGGTAGCACGCGGCGCCGGCCGCGTTCTCCCGGATCACCAGCGACCGGTCGACCAGCGACGACAGCACGTCGACGGTCGCCGCGGCCGGCACGTCCTCGGAGCTGCAGACCGACTCGACGTCCTCCAGCGTGAACCGGCCCGCGAACACGCACAGCCGCGTGAGCAGCGCCCGCTCGGCCGGCGCCAGCAGGTCGTAGCTCCACTCGATCGTCGTGCGCAGCGTCTGGTGGCGCGGCAGCGCGGCCCGGCTGCCGCCAGTGAGCAGGCGGAACCGGTCGCCCAGCCGGTCGCGGATCTGCTCGGTGCTCAGCGCCCGCGTCCTCACCGCCGCCAGCTCGATCGCCAGCGGCAGCCCGTCCAGCCGGCGGCACACGTCGACGACGGCCTCCCGGTTGGCCGCGGTCAGCTCGAATCCGCCTGACGCGGCGGCAGCCCGGTCGGCAAAGAGCGTCACCGCCTCGTTCTGGCGCAGGTGGGCGAGCGGCTCGGCGCCGTCGGGCGCGGGAAGCTCGAGCGGGGGGACCGGCACCACGTGCTCGCCGTCCACCGAGAGCGGCTCCCGGCTGGTCACGATCACCCGGACCCCGGGCGCTGCCCGGAGCACGTCGCCGACCAGCCTCGCGGCCGCCTCCAGGAGGTGCTCGCAGTTGTCGAGGAGCAGCAGCACCTCGCGGTCACGGAGGTACGACAGGACCAGGACCCGCGGTTCGGTCGCCGCCTGGTCGCGGAGGTCGAGGGCGGCCATGACCGCGTTTGCCACGAGCGCCGGGTCCCCCAGCTCGGCGAGCTCGACCAGCCAGGCGCCGTCGGGGAAGCCGCGCCCGAGGTCGGTCGCGACGCGCACCGCGAGGCGGCTCTTGCCCACGCCGCCCGGCCCGACCAGGCTGACCAGTCGGGCCGCCGACAGCTTCTTTCTGACCTCCGCAAGCTCGGTGCGGCGGCCGACGAAGCTCGTCACCTCGGCAGGCAGGTTGCCCGCTGGGTGGGCGCGTGTGGGCACGGTCCGAAGGTACTCCAGTGTCGGACCCCTCCATCCCGCATCCCGCTCAGTGCCGGCTCAGGGATTCCACTGATGGCTGCGCGCCACGCGCTTCCTAGGCTGCCGGACATGACCACAGAGCACGCGATCCAGCGAGCCGGCGTGAGGGAACGCGTCGCGGGCCTGTCGCCGCGCGCCAGGTCCAGGCTGGCCGGCTTCTTCCAGCTGCTGGAGGGAAGCGCCTCTTCGACCGGCCAGGTGTTCATCCTCGGCACGCTGGTCGTGCAGGGCGATGCCGCGGCAACCGCGCACAACATCCTGGCCAACGAACCGCTGTTCCGCCTCGGCTTCCTCCTGTCGGTCGCCGGGGTGGCGTTCCATCTCGCCTGGGCGCTGCTCATGTACCAGCTGCTCAGGCCCGTGAACCGGACCGTGGCGGGGCTGGCAGCGTTCGTCATCATCGTCTGCAGTGCGCTGCAGGCAGTGACCGCCCTCCTGTATCTCGGCCCGCTCCTCGTGCTCCAGGGCGGCTCGTCGCTGAGCGGGTTCAGCACCGCGCAGGCGCAGGCGCTCGCCTCGACGTTCCTGAAGCTGAACGCGGCCGCCTTCGACCTCGACCTCGTGTTCTTCGGGCTCTGGTGCATCCTCACCGGCCATCTCATCTGGCGGTCGACCTTCCTGCCCCGGCTGCTGGGAGCGCTGCTGGTGGTGGACGGCGTCGGCTGGTCGCTGTTCGCGTGGCCGCCGCTCGCGACGTTCCTGTTCCCGGCGATCGCGGCCGCCTCGGGCCTCGCGGAGATCCCCCTGATGCTGTGGCTGCTGATCGTGGGGGTGAACGACGAGCGCTGGCACGAACGAGCCCTCGCGGCGGGCCTGGAGTCATGAACGCGGAGCATCCCACGCAGCACGTCGAGGTCAGCTTCGTCGGCACGCCGCCGCTGCGGGAGATCCAGCGCGCGTCCGGCGTGAGTGAGGTCGAGATCGACGGCGCCGTCGTGCGCTGCCTGGTGGCCGGGAGCTTCCAGCCCTTCCTGGAAGCGATCCGCGGTCACGAGGTCGTGAACCTGTCGTCCACCCGAGTCGAAGGAGGTCACTGATGGACTCGTCACCGCGCCGCCTGGCGAGAGCCGCCGGTTTGCTGTACCTGGTCAACATCCTCCTGGGCGCGTTCGGCATCGGCGTCGTTCCCGCCATGCTGGTCGTGTCGGGCGATCCGGCGGCGACCGCCCACAACATCCAGGCGCACGAGGTGCTCTACCGGCTCGGTCTCACGGCGCAGGTCGCGGAGTGCGCCACCAACATCCCGCTGGCGGTCATCTTCTACGACCTGTTCAAGGTGGTGAACCGGCGACTCGCGCTGCTCGTGGTGTTCTTCACCGTGGTCGGGACCGCGGTCGCCGCCGCCGGCCTGATCACCCAGTTCGCGCCCACTCTGGCGTCCCTGTCCGGTGACGTGTCGACGACGACGTACAGCGTCACCGAGGTGTTCTTCGGCTTCTACGCCCTCTGCCTGGGATACCTGGTATTGCGGTCGACGTTCCTCCCCGGGTTCATCGGCGTCCTGCTGGCGATCGACGGCGTGGCGTACCTGGTCTACAGCTTCGCCGACCTCGTCGCGCCGGGATTCGCGGCCCACCTGGTCCCGTGGATCCAGCTGCCCGTCCTGCCCAGCGAGGGACTGCTCTGCGTGTGGCTGCTCGTCGCCGGCGTGAACGTCGAGCGGTGGTGGGGGCGGGCACGCACTGCGGTCAAGGAGTCGCCCACTCCGATGGAGGTGCCGGCGTGAAAGCGATCGTCTGCCGCAGACCCGGTCGCCCGGATGTCCTGGAGATCGCGGAAGTCGAGAAGCCGGCCGTTCCGGAGGACGGGGTGCTGGTGCGCGTGCACGCCGCCTCGCTGAACCCGGTCGACTTCTTCACCCTTTCCAGCGCGAACGCCGCCACCCGCCGGCTCGCGCGGCGGCCCCGCGCCGAGGTGGTCGGCACCGACTTCGCGGGAACCGTCGAATCGGTCGGCGGCGGGGTCACGGTCTTCAGACCCGGCGACGAGGTGTTCGGAGGGCAGCGCGGGGCGTTCGCCGAGTACGTCTGCGTCTCGGAGCGGGCTGGGGTGGCGCCGAAGCCGGCGAACCTGACGTTCGAGCAGGCTGCGGCCGTGCCGGTGGCGGCCCTGACCGCGCTGCAGGCGCTCCGCGACCATGGCCGTATCCAGCCTGGCCAGCGGGTGCTCGTCAACGGCGCGTCGGGCGGTGTCGGGACGTTCGCCGTCCAGCTGGCCAGGGAGCTGGGCGGCGAGGTCACCGCCGTCTGCAGCCCGCGGAACGTCGAGCTGGCCCGGTCGCTCGGCGCGCACACCGTCGTCGACTACACGCGGGAGAACTTCACTCAGAGCGAGCAGCGCTACGACCTGCTGGTCGACATCGCCGGCAGCAGGTCGTGGTCCGAGTGCCGGCGCGTGCTCGCGCCGCGGGCCACCTTCGTCGCGGTCGGCGGCTCGGTGCACACCGTGTGGGGCGGAGTGCACACCCTGATGCACCTCGCCGGCGTACGCCTCGCCTCGATCGGCAGCAGCCGGAAGGCGGCCCTGTTCATCACGAAGGTGAACCGGCCCGACCTGCTGGTCCTGCGGGACCTGCTCCAAAGCGGACGGCTCACGGCGGTGATCGATCGGCGCTACCGGCTGGACGACGTCGTCGCGGCCTTCCAGTACCTCGGCGAGGGGCACGCGAGGGGAAAGATCGTGTTCGACCTGAGCGGCGCCGGCAGCGAGACGGCCGCGCCGCGATGATGCGCGGCGGCGACGGGCCGGCCCCAACCCGTCGAGCCGCCGGCTGTCCGAGATCGTTCAGCGCCCGCGGGCCGGCAGGACGCCCGCCAGCGCCAGCGAGGCGGCCGCCAGCACGATCGCGGACACGATCGCCGGGCGGTAGCCGCCCGTCGCGTCCACGATGAACCCCGCGAACGGCGGCCCCAGCAGCGCCCCGATGCCCGCCGACGTGTACAGCGCGCCCACCATGCCGCCGAGGCCCTCGGCCCCGAACAGCGCGGCCATCACCGACGGCGAGAGCGCCACCCAGCCGCCGTAGCCCAGGCCCAGCAGCAGCGCGAACCCGGCCAGCACCGCGTATCCGGGTGCGACGAGCCACGTGAAATAGCTCGCCAGCAGGATCGCCATCGACAGGCGGAAGGCGGTCACCGGCCCCAGCCGGTCCGCCGCGCCGCCGAGGAACAGGCGGCCGGCGACGCTTCCCACGCCCACCACGCTGACGAGCGCCGCCGCGCTCAGGGCCGGCGACCCCAGGCGGAGCGCGTACGGCACCAGGTGGACCAGCGCCAGGAACAGCGCGAACCCGCTGAACAGGCCGGTCCCGTAGAGGAGGGCGAAGGACCGCGTGCGCACGACGCGAGCCAGGCCGTGTGCCGCCGGCGGGCGCACCGGGGGCGCCTTGGCCGCGATCGCGACGGCAACCAGCGCGACCGTGCTGACCGCCGCCAGCACCAGGAACGCCTGCCGCCAGCCCACGCGCTCGATGAGCAGCGCCGCGAGTGGCGGCCCCGCGAGCGTGCCCGCGCCGATGCCGCTGACCGCGATGCCAATCGCGAGCGAGCGGCGCCGCTCGAACCAGCCTCCGACCGCCGCGACCATCGGCACGTACGCGCACGCCGTGCCCACGCCCACTCCGAGGCCGTAGGTCAGGCACCCGAACCAGAACCCCGGAGCCAACGCCGTGAGGGCCAGGCCGGCGCCAATCGCCACTGCTCCCACCAGCACGACGCGGCGCGGTCCCACCCGGTCCGCGATCGCGCCACTCACCGCGCCGAGGCTGAAGAAGCAGAACGCGGTCACCGCGAAGAGCACCGAGGTGAGGCCCTGGCCGGTCCGAAACTCGCGCGCCATCGGCTCGAAGAACGCGCCGAAGCTGTACACGGCGCCGAACGCGACGAACATCGACGTGAAGGCCGCGGCGACCACGACCCACGCCTGGCGACCTTCCTTCATCCGCAACCTGAATGTATGCGGCGCCGCCCCAACGCTGTCGGCCATGATCGACACCGACGCGGTTCAGCGCCGGCTCCCCGCCTGCGAGCACGCCTGGCAGACGCGTTCGTTCACTGCGTGGTACATGAAGGCGCCGGCGTGACGCAGGCGCTCACCCGCCCGAGATCGGGGGTGTCATGCGCGTCTTCCGTACTCTAGAGTATGTTCTCATCAGACGGCGGCCGAGCGCCAGGAAGGGAGAGAGCAGTGCAGGATGGACTCCGGAGGGCGGTCCGCTGGGGCCGCCGGACGATCCTCGTCGCGGTTCTGGCATCGACCATGATCCCGGCCGACGCGGCCGCCTCCGCCAGTCATGCCAGACTGGTCGTCGACACCGACAGAGGTCTCATCCGCGGCTCGGTGGTCGGGGGCATGACCGAGTTCCTCGGAGTCCCGTACGCCGCCGCGCCCGTCGGCGACCTCCGGTGGCGGCCGCCGCAGCCGCACGCCCGGTGGGGCGGTGTGCGCGACGCGACGTCGTTCGGGGCCCACTGCCCACAGGGACCCTCGCCGTTCGGAATCGCCAGCACCACCGAGGACTGCCTGTTCCTCAACGTGTTCGCGCCGGCGCGCCGGGACGACGAGTCCGGCCATCACCTGCCGGTGATGCTCTGGATCCACGGCGGCGCGCTCGTCGTCGGGGAGAGCAACGACTACGACCCGTCGCTGCTCGTCGCGCGCGGCGTGATCGTCGTGACCATCAACTACCGGCTGGGCGCCCTCGGCTTCCTCGCCCATCCGGCGCTCGCAGCCGAGTCGCCGCAGGGCTCCTCCGGCAACTTCGGCCTGCTCGACCAGCAGGCCGCCATGCGCTGGGTGCGGCGGAACATCCGGGAGTTCGGCGGCGACCCCGGCAGCGTGACCATCTTCGGCGAGTCCGCCGGCGGCCTGAGCGTGCACGAGCAGCTCGTCTCACCGCTCGCCCACGGCCTCTTCGCGCGGGCGATCGACGAGAGCGGGGCGTACATGCCCAGGCAGCAGTCCCTCGCCGGCGCCGAGGCGGCCGGCTCCGCGTTCGCCAACAACGCCGGCTGCGCGGACCAGACGGCCGCCTGCCTGCGCGGCCTGCCCGTCACCGCGATCCTCGCCAGGCAGTCCGGGGGCACAACGAGTCCCAACGTGGATGGGTTCGTCCTGCCGAGCACGATCATCGCCGCGCTCCAGAGCGGGGACTTCAACCGCGTCCCCGTCGTCGAGGGCACCAACCACGACGAGTGGCGCCTGTTCGTGGCGGAGGGCGAGCTGGCGACCCATACACCGCTCTCGGCCGCCGCCTACATCCCGGCCATCGCGGCGACGCTCCGGGTGCCGGTCGCGGTCGCGACCGCGATCGCGAACGCCTACCCCCTGAGCGCCTTCTCGAGCCCGAGCGTCGCGCTCGGCGCCGTCGGCACCGACGCCATCTTCGCCTGCGGCGCGCGGACGTTCACGGGCCTGCTGGCGGAGCACGTGCGGACCTTCCAGTACGAGTTCGACGACCCCAGCGCGCCGATGCGGTTCATCCCGCCCGTCAGCTTCCCGACGGGCGCCTACCACGCGTCAGAGCTGCAGTACCTCTTCAACCTGACCACTCCGGTTCCCAGCCCCGGTCTGTCCGCGGCCCAGCGCCACCTCTCGCAGACGATGGTCGGCTACTGGACGCACTTCGCCAGGACCGGAAGCCCGAACTCCGAATCGACGCCGAACTGGCCGCGCTACGACGCCGCGCAGCGGTTCCAGTCGCTGGTGCCGGGCACGTCGGTGACCGCGACCGGATTCGGCACCGAGCACCACTGCGCACTCTTCGGCAGCTAACCCCTCTGAACGGCTCCCCCTCCCGGCGTCGGGAGGGGGAGTCGGAGACCAGGCCGCGCCGCCCGGCCGGCGTGCGCATCCACCAGCCGGTCAGCGACCGGGCCGCGATTGAGCGGGCGGCGCTGTCGCCGTCGAGCACGAGCACTGCTCGAACCTAGCCGGGCCGATCACCAGGCACAACAGGGCAGTCCCTGAATTCACGCTCGCAGGTGGGCGAGGACGGCCAGGACTCGCCGGTGGTCGGAGCGAGCCGGCTGCAGGTCGAGCTTGGAGAAGATGCTGCGAACGTGGCTCTCGACCGTCTTGGAGCCGAGGAACAGCCGCTCGCAGATGGCCTCGTTGGACCGCCCCTCCGCCATCAGCGCCAGGACCGCCCGCTCGCGCTCGGTCAGCCGGTCGATCGGCGAGTCGGGGCGGCGGAGCTTCATCAGCCGGCTGACGACGGCGCCGTCGATCGCCGAGCCGCCGCCTCCCACGCGGCGCACCGCGTCGACGAGCTCCGCGGGGTCGCCCACCCGGTCCTTGAGCAGGTACCCGACGCCCCGCCCACCGAGCGCCACCACGTCGGCCGCATACGCCGGCTCGGCGTAGTGCGAGAGCAGGAGGATGCCGACCCCCG
>DASQZW010000319.1:0-28885 GCA_035638495.1 Terriglobales bacterium | reverse complement strand
TGCCCTTCAGCACGTCCTGCGTGAGCTTGGTCCGGTCGATCGACTTGGCCAGCGCCAGCCGGACGTCGGGGTTGTCCAGCGGAGCTTCCTTGCTGTTGTAGGTCATCCAGAACGTGCTCAGCTTCGGGTACAGCTTGGCCTGCTTGCTGAGCGTCGGGTCCTGCTTGACCACGTCGACGTTGGCGATGGGCACGTTGAGCATGTCCAGGTCGCCGGTGCGGTACTTCGCGAACGCCGTGTTGGCGTCCGAGATGAAGTAGTAGATGATCTTCTGGAGCTTGGCCGGACCGCCCCAGTAGTTGGTGTTCGGGACCAGCGTCATGTGGTCCTTCGGCGTGTAGTCCGAGATCTTGAACAGGCCGTTGCCCACGATCGTCTTCGGGTCGTTGGCCCACGCCTCGGGCTTCGTCGTGTCGGTCGACGGGAACGTGCCGCCGGCCGCCTGCTCCACGATGTCCTTGCGGAGCGGGATCGCGACCCAGAGCGACGCCACCCACTTGAAGTAGCCGGCCGGCGCCGCCAGCTTGACCACGAACGTGTGGTCGTCGGGGGCCGAGAGGCCGAGCCCGTTCAGGAAGGAGTCGATCGCGGAGGCGCTCTTGACGTCCACGTTGGAGTAGTCGGCGCCGCCGGCGATCGTGCCGTCGAAGAACGGATCGACGTAGCCGGCCGCGAGGGCCGGGTTCAGGAAGTGCTTCCACCCGTAGACCCAGTCGGCCGCCACCACAGGCTTGCCGTCCGACCACTTGGCGTCGCTGCGCAGGTGGAACGTGTAGGTCAGGCCGTCCGAAGAGACGTCATAGCTCTGGGCCGCCGCCGCCTGGACGTCGGTCAGCCCGGCGTTCGGCTGCACGAGCGGCTGGAACACCAGCCGTCCGACCGCCGCCTCGTACGTGTAGGTCTGCTGGGTCGGGTCGAGGCTGTTCGGATCCGTACCGTCGTTGATCCGGAGCACCTGCTGGTCCGCGGGCGCCGCCTGGGCGGACGAGTTCCCGCTGTTGTTACCGCCGCATGCGAACGTGGCGAGCACCGCGCACACGCCGAGCGCGGCCGTCCGCACCGACTTCCTGGGATGGAGTCCCCACATCGTCCTTTTCGTACCTCCCCTCTCGCGAGATAGCACTCGACTTCGCCTCACCTAACCGGTGATAGCGCAACTGACTGGTTAGGGGCAACAGCCCCGGATGGCCAGATTTTGGTTTCGGTCGATCGAGATGTCAACTGGAGGGTTGCGCGTCATTTCGGACGTGGTCACCTGTACTTGACATCGACCGGGCGGGCTCACGGCCGTGCCGCCACTGGAGCCAACATCCTATCATCGCTCGCCGGGAGTGCCAGGGACAATGAGGGAGGGGCCTGGGCGAGCGGAGTGGAGACTGGTCGAGGCGGCGGCCGGATCGCGTCCGCGCCCCGGCCGCACACGGTCGGCGGCCGCGGCCGCGCTCTTCGTCCTCGGTCTGGCGGCCACCGGCGGGGCGTTCGTGGGCCTGGAGCAGGCGACGGCGCGCAGCGTCGAACCGCTGCGCGAGGCAGCCGCGCCGGCCGACGTGCAGCGGTTCGCGTTCGACCGGGCGGCCTGGCGCGCTGTCGCGATCGACGACGTCTTCCCTCCCGTCTACCACACCCTCGCGAAGCAGCCGATGGACGGCGCGGTGCGCGACTACACGCGCATCGGCGTCGCCGTGGCGGCCGACTGCCGGACGGCCTTCGACCCCGACCTCGCGCGGCTGCTGTCGGCCTACCCGTGCGGGCCGGTGCTGCGCGTCGACTACACCGACGCGACGCGCACGATGGTGGCCACCGTCGGCCTGGCGGTCCTCGGCACCGGGCCCGCGGACGAGCTCGACCTGAACGCCGCCACGCTCGGGCACCACGACGACCTGCGACCCCGGGCGGTGGCGTTCCCGGGCACGCCCGCGGCCGGCTTCGGCGACGCGCAGCGCGTGGCGTTCCGCGTCCTCGCCGCGCCGGACGCCCCGTTCGTGCGCTTCGCGGCGGTCGGTTTCAGCGACGGCCGGCCGGCGACCGCGGACCCCGGCAGGGACGCGCTCAGCCTGTCGGGCGCCGAGGACACCGCGACCGACCTCGGAGACATGGCGGGCACGCGGCTCCAGCTGACGCTCGCCGACCTGTGGGCGCGCCGGTCGTGACCCGCCGCGCCGCCCGGACGGCGTCCGCCGGTGCGCTCACGGGCCTGCTGTTCGCGTGCGTCCTCGCCGCAGCTGCGGCGCCGATGCCGGCGTCGGCGGACACCGTTCGCGACAACGAGTGGGCGCTCGCCGCGCTGCAGGTGCCGCAGGCGTGGGCCACGACGAGAGGCGAGGGCGTCACGGTCGGGGTGCTGGACAGCGGCGTCGACGGCGGGCACCCCGACCTGTCCGGCCAGGTGACCACCGGGCCGGACCTCGTCGGGGGCGACGCCCGACCCGGCGACCCGTACTGGGGACAGCACGGGACCGCGATGGCGTCGACCATCGCCGGCCACGGCCACGGTCCCACGTCCGGCGCCGGCGTGATCGGGGTCGCACCGTCCGCGCGGCTCCTCTCCGTCCGCGTGACGTGGGACAACAACGACCCGATCCGCAGCATGCCGCCGAGCGCGCGCGCCGCCGCCGGCGCGAAGGCCGGCAACCCGGTCGCGGACGGGATCCGCTACGCCGTCGACCACGGCGCCCAGGTGATCAACATGTCGTTCGGCGAGGCGGTCACGACGGCGACGCGCGTGCCCGAGACGGACGCCGCCGTCGAGTACGCCGTCGCGCACGGCGTGGTGCTGGTGGCGTCGACCGGGAACGGCGCGCAGACCACGAACGCGGCCGAGCTGCCGGCGGCCATCCCCGGCGTGATCGCCGTGGCGGCGACCGACCGCAGCGGCCGCCGGGCCACGTTCTCGACCCACCTCTGGATGACGAGCGTGGCCGCGCCCGGCGTGGAGGTGATCGAGGCCCAGGCCGGCGGCGGCTACCTGGTGGGCGACGGCACCAGCCCGGCGGCGGCGCTCGTGTCGGGCGTCGTCGCGCTGATCCGCTCGAAATTCCCGAAGCTGACGCCGGCCCAGGTCCGCGACGTCCTGCAGCGCACGGCCTCCCACCCCGCCGGCGGCTACAGCGAGGACGTCGGCTGGGGCGTCGTCCAGGCGGCGGGCGCGCTCCGGATGGCCGCCACGCTCACGCCGGACGCGGCGCTGCCGCTGGCGGTGCCGGGACGGTCGCGGCTGCTCGGCGGCGGGGCGGGCGGCGGCGCGCCGAAGGTCGGCCTGCGCGCGCTCGACGTCCGCGCGCTCGCTCTTCCCCTGGTGCTGCTGCCCGCGAGCAGCGTCCTGCTGATGGGCGCGGTGCTGCTGGTGGCGGTCCGGCCGCGCCGGCGTTCGGCCGGTTTCGACACTATGGATCGATGAGCGACAGCCCGCGGATCAGCCGGTTCCCGGTCCCCCGCATCGAAGACCTGCCCGACGACATGCGCCAGCGCATCGAGGCCGTGGCCGAGAGGTCCGGGTTCGTGCCCAACGTGTATCTCGCCCTCGCCCACCGCCCCGACGAGTGGCGCGCGTTCTTCGCGTACCACGACGCGGTGATGGAGCGCGAGAGCGCTCTCACGGCCGCCGAGAAGGAGCTGATCGTCGTCGCGACGAGCGCGGCCAACGACTGCCTGTACTGCGTGATCGCGCACGGGGCGATCGCCCGCGTCCGGGCGCGGAGCCCACTCATCGCGGACCAGGTGGCGGTCGACTGGCGGAAGGCCGATCTGAGCGAGCGGCAGCGGGCGATGCTCGGCTTCGCGGTCAAGCTGGCTGTCGAGCCGGCACGCGTGGAGGAGGCGGACCTCGAGGAGCTGCACCGCCACGGATTCACCGACGACGACATCTGGGACATCGGCGCGATCACCGCGCTCTTCGCGCTGTCGAACCGGACGGCCCATCTGAGCGCGATGCGCCCGAACGACGAGTTCTACCTCCTCGGGCGCGTGCCCAGGGAGGTGTACTCGGCGCTCCAGAACCAGGCCTGAGGCGGCTGCTGGGGCTCCCTTCGGTCCAGCGCCCCCCTGGCCCGGAACCCGCAGTCGCCTACCGCTCCTCGATCTTCTGAGAGTGGAACAGCGCCCGCACCGTGGGCACGACCGTGGAGAGGCCCGCGTTGTTCGCTCCCGCGACCACCAGGAGGATCGAGTCGGGGGAAGCGCCGAACCGCAGGAACTCCTCGTCGTCGCCGTCCTGGTCGGCGCCCGTGCCGACGAGCGGGTCGGTGCCGCTGCCCAGGTTCCGGTACAGGCCGAGCCGGCGGAGGTCGCCTCGCCTCCGCCCCCAGTGCTCCCACAGGAACTCCCTGGCCTGGCGCTTCGACCACCCGTTCCGGGCCAGCAGGTGCGCGTGCTCCGGGCCCATGACCACCGTGTAGCCGCGGCCGGCCTGCCACGCGCCCGAATAGGACATCGAGTCGGCGATCGTGAGCAGGATCTCCTCGGGCTGGCTGCTAATCCGGTTCTCGACGTGCAGGGTGCTGCGCGCGAAGTGCGTCGTCACGACGCTCTCGCCGGCCGGGAAGCCCCGCTCGACGTGGAGCGGCTCCCACGGGCTGTCTTCCTCGTTCTCCGCGATGCAGAAGCTGTACTTGGCCGGCGTGCCGTGGGTTGCCTGGTCGAACTCGTGTGGGCGGATGCCGAACGCGTTCAGCACGATCAGCCGGATCGCGCGTCCCACCGTGGCGTTGGCCCGGAAGCCGGGGCCGAAGACGTTTCCGGTGCTGTTGAAGCCGAGCCGGCGGCGAGCCGGGCCGTTGACGATCACGAGCTGGCACTGGCCGGTCGTGCTCTGGAGGAGGCCGGTGGCGATGCTCGGCTGCATGCTCTCGATGGCCGCCAGCACGACGGGGAAGTGCTCGGGCCGGCAGCCCGCCATCGCCGCGGCGACCGCGGCCTGCTCGACGGTGCAGGCGCGGCCCAGATGGGCCACGGTCGCGACCTCCTCGTTAGGGTCTCGGGCGGTTCGCTCGAGGAAGGCGCCGAGCATGTCGGATGTCACCGGGACGACCGGCAGGCCGTCCGTCCAGCCCGCCTGGTAGCAGTACTCCACGAGACGCTGGAGGTCGCGCACCCGGTCGGCGCTGATGTCCGCCACCGACAGGCGTTCGGATTCGTCCGCGGGCGCGGCGATCACGGGCGCCGGCCGCTGCTCGCCGTCGGTCAGACCGAGGATCGCGAGCACATCGGGGAGCACGCCCCGCGCCCGCTCCCGGCACTCGTCGGCGGACAGGCTGCTCAGCGGGTGGGGCACCGTGGCGTAGCGATAGCCCGGCGCGCCCTTCGTGCGCGCCATCGCGTCACTGCTCAGCGTGAACGCATCGGTGACGATCGTCGCCGCCTGGACGCCGAGCGTCTCGAGGATGATTCCATCGGCCACACTGGCCGCACTGCAGGACCCTCAATCGCCGATCGCGGTGATCACCACGTCGCAGGTGGACGCCATCTCCTCGGCCAGGTCCCGCTCCACCGGGCGCCCGAAGTATCCCTTTCGGCGCCGGATCACGTCCTTCACCGCGTAGCGCTCCACGAGGAGGTCGGCGATCCCGTTCAGCAGGTTGTCGGAGTTGAACTTGCTGCTGTTCAGGAGCCCGACGGTCCTGCCGTCGAGGTCACGGAAGCGGCGCGGCGCGAGCGAGAACTGTCCGCCCGCGGCTGACGACGTGGGGTCCACGAGGATCGAGCTCATGGTGTACTAGTATGCGACCCGAACCGCGAAGCGGCCGCCTCACTCGACGTGGAGGAAGCTCTTGAACGCGGCCGCGACGGCGGGAGCGGCCAGTTCGGCAACCTTCCCGACCGCGTCGTGCTCCCCGGGGGGCGGCTGGCCCTCCGCCCCCGCCTTCTTCAGCTCCTCCGTGACCACGTCGATCGGCTTGCCGACCAGCCATTCGCCGGCCTTGTCGGCGACCTGGTCGATGATGAACGTCTTCAGCTGCGATTGCAGGAAGCCGCGCTCGAGCGTGTCCTTCCCCAGCGCCTTCGCGATGTCCTCGATCTCCGCGTCCGACATCAGCTCCTCGGTCACGTAGCCGGAGCAGCTCTCCGCCAGCATGTCCTTCAGCGGGCCGCTGACCAGCGCACCGAGGAAGCCGCTGGCGAACCCGCCGGCCGACTGCTCGGCGAGCTCAGTCCAGTTGAACGGCTTCCCCGCGGCCACCTGCTCGCCCGTGTCCTTCAGGGCGGCGCCCTCCATGCCCACGACGCCCGCCGCACCGGCCTGGGTGAGCAGACCGGACGCGCCCACGGTCGCGGTGGCCTCACCGCCGAGGACGGCGCTGGAGGCGCCCAGCGTCGCGCCCCCGGTCAGCGCGGCGCCCACGGCGGCGTCGACCACGATCACGCCCTTCAGGACGGTGATCGTGTTGTCCGCGCCCTCGAAGTGCGCCTCCTTGTACGTGAGGTACGTCTCCCGCGCCTCCTGGTAGGCGCGGTCCGCCTCCTGCAGCGCGCCGCCGGCGGCGGCCGGGTCGCCGCCCGCCAGCGCGCTGCGCACGGCGGCCATCGCCGCCCGGGGCCGGTCCCAGATGCCGAGCTCGGGCATGGTCGCGAACCCGCCGAAGACGTCCGCGAACCACGCGACCACCTGGTGATCGTCGTGGACCTGCTTCAGCGCCGCGTGATCCCCGGCCATCAGCTCGATCCGGTTGCTCGTCCAGTCCGCCTTGTCGGAGAGGAAGGCGATGGCCTGCGGCACCGTCAGATTGTCCTGAGTCCCGCGGTCCGTCTCGATCCGCACCGTCCGGACGGTCTGCTGCTGGTCGTCGGGCGCCTGCGCCGCCGGAGGCGGGTCGTCCTGCCGCTGGACCACGGGCGGCGGACCGGCAGCCGCGCGGTCGGCGACCGCCGGGTCGCCGGTCAGCAGGGCGCTCACGGCCTGGTTGCCGGCGGTCCGGTGCAGATGGAGCAGCGCCTCGCCGCCAGTGGCCGGCAGCGCCGGCACGACGCGCGGCTCGACCCGCTTCTGGCGCGCCGGCGCGGACGCGCCGGCACGCGTGGTCCTGGTCTGGCGCATCGTCCCCCCTGTGCGTGGCGGTTCGTGCACGGCGCGCATCGTCGTCCGCGCCGCTAAAGAGCCGCTTAAGGGGTCAGCTCTCGGCCGGTGCGTCGACCTCGGTCACGAGTCGGTACCCGCGTCCGCGGAGTGTCACGATGGACGCGGGTACCCGGAGGGTCTCCAGCTTCGTGCGGAGGCGTGCGATGTAGTTGCGGAGCTGGGCCTCGGTGCTCACCTCGCGGTCCCAGGCCACCCGGATCAGCTGCGTCGAGTGGATCGGCCGCCCGGCCCGGTCGAGCAGGACGCGGAGGAGAGCCACTTCCAGTCGGCTCAGGCCGACCGCCCGGCCCCGGTAGGCCATGGTGCCGCTCACCGTGTCGAAGAACAGGCCCGAGGACTGCAGCTCGCGCCGGCGCCACAGCGATGCGCGCTGCTGCAGCCACTCGACCTCGCCGTCCAGCGCAGCCAGCTCCCGGCGCAGCGCGGACGGGCGCTGCTGGCGGTCGATCCGCCACCGGGTCCGATCGCGCAGGGTCATCTTGTAGTCGCGCATGTGCTCGTAGATGGCGGCCAGGCGGCTCACGTCCACCGACTGGGCGTCGTTGCTCGCGGTCTCCAGGCTGCCCTCGGCCACGGCCAGCCAGCGCTCCTGGCGCTCCCGCGCGAGCACGTTGCCGAGCGCCTGGTCGAGGTCGAGGTGACGGCCCTCGCGCTCCGCGAAGGGCTCGTCCGGCATGGCATAGGGGTTCCGGCAGAGGGTGCCGGCGATGACCAGCCATGGGTGCGTGGACACCACGTCGAACAGGACGGTGTCGTCGAAGCGGCTGCGGTCGTACTGGCAGATGACCGCAGCCTGCACGGCCCTGAGCGCGCCGGTGACGAGCGATTCGTACTCGATGAGCCGCTCGTGAGAGGGGTCGGACGGGATGGTCCAGCCCATATCGCCCACGCCGCGGACGCCGGCGTAGCCCGCCGCCTCCGCCTCGGCAGCGCGGTCGTGCAGGAACGCGAGCAGGCCGTCGACCTGCAGCTCGCCGGGCCGCGAGGGCAGGAGCCTGCGGTCGGCGATCTGGAGCGCCGCGGACCGCATCGCGTCGGACACGTCGAGCCCGGCCCTGGTCAGGGCCTGGACGGCTGCGTTGTCGTCGTGCTGGTCGTGCACGTACACGCACCGCAGCTGCTGGCCCAGGCTGGCCCGGAAGAAGGCCGCCGTCACGTCCATCTGCTCGTCGCGACTCTCGTAGATGTGGCCCGCGTGGGCATGCTCCGAGAGCCGCAGGCCACGGTTCCCCGCCCGTGACGTGCCTGCCTCCAGTCCCCCGGTCGCGCCCTGCGCGGCCGGGTCTGGATCGTTCACCTGAGGGAGTCTAGCAGCGGGCTGCGGGCTCAGTCGCCGTGGTGGAAGGCGGACGGCTCATCGTCTTCCTCGCCCTCGCCGTCCTCCTCGCCCTCGCCCTCCTCCGCCTCCTCGCCCTCGTCCCCGAGCTCTTCGTCGAGCTCCAGGTCCTCGCTGTCCTCCCCTTCTTCCTCTTCTTCCTCGTCGCCCTCCGCGCTGACGAGGGCGAGGTGGCCGTTGGCCGGGGCGGCGAGCTCGGCGTCCGCCTGGACGGCCTCGGACAGCAGTTCGCCGAGGTCGGCGTGGATTCGGCCCAGGTAGTCGAGCATGCGGTCCCGCGACTCGCGCAGGCGGTCGGTCTCGTCGCGCATGGCCGTCTGCTCGGCCCCCGCCCGCTGCAGCATCCGGTCGGCGGCGTCCTGCGCGTGCTGCAGCGCGGTGCGCGCCTCCTCCTCGGCGTGGCCGCGGATCTGGGCGACCGACTCGGCGGCCTCGGCCAGAATGCGTTCGCGCTCGGCGGCGGCCTCCGCGATGGTATCCGTCGCCTCGGCCTCCAGCTCCGCGGCACGGCGCTCGGCCCGCTCGATCGTCGCGTTCGCCCGCGTCTCGGCCGCGTCGACCAGTTCTCGGCCGCGGATCTGCGCCTCCTCGATCAGGATCTTGGCGGAGCTGCCCGCCTGGGCCAGCACGCGGCCGGCCTCGATGCCGAGCTGCTCGAAGGAGGGCGGCCCCTGATTCTCGCGCAGGTGGGCCAGCTCTGCCCGCATCTGGCCGGCGTGCCGCTCGAACTGCTCGGCCCGCCGGCGCTCGGCGGTCAACCGGATGGTGAGGTCCTGCACGAACGCGTCCACCTGCTGGCGGTCGTAGCCGCGGAGGGCGACGGGGAACTCCGGTACGCCGATCTCGAGATCAGACGGTGACGCGCTGCCCTGCTCGACTACGCTCATTGGGGGAATCTCCTTGCGCACGAACCACGATCTGGGCAGGCCTGGCCTCCCTCGCCCCTCCCAGTAGGCGCACATTGTCCTCGCTTGGAGCCGGCCAAGGCAACGGTCGACACGCGCTCCTGCTGCTGGCGGCAGCCAACCGCGTGTACACGCGGGCGTCGTGAGGAGGTTCATCGTCCGCGACATCGTCGCGGCGCGGCGACCATAATGGGCCGGTCTTGCGCGGTCAGTGGTGGAGGGGTAGCCGCCCAGCGCTCGCGGGCGCGATCGCGATCGCGGTGATCGCCGCCGCGGTCGGCGGCGTCTGGCTCGTGCGCCGGTCTGTCCCGGCCAACGGTCACGTCCAGGCGGCCTCGGTGCTGCGCCTCGCGGCCCCGGCCCAGTCGGTGCCGCTGCTGGTGGCAGACCGGCCGTCGCCCGGGCCGACGGTCACGCCATCGCGGTCGCCATCTCCGGCACCGGCAGTGACCGCCGGCTCGGCCGGCGGCGCCGCCAGCGCGGCCGGCGCTCCGGCGCACTTCTCCACGCTGCCACCCGGCTCGGCGCTCCCCGGCGACGCGCAGTGCGCGGCCTGGGTGCGGGCGCGGCCGCTCGCGGAGAACAAACGGGTCAACACCGGCTTCGACCAGGGCACCGGCCACCACCTGGGCTCGGCCTTCTTCCCGACCAGCGACGACGCGCGTGCCAACACCCAGATCGGCGTTCGCGTCGACGGCGCCTTCACCGGCACCACCCAGGAGATCCTGCGGTGGGCCGCCTGCAAGTGGGGCGTCGACGAGGACCTGGTGTACGCACAGGCGGCCAAGGAGAGCTGGTGGCGGCAGACCAGCAAGGGCGACTACGGCACCGACCCCACCGCCTGCCCGCCGGGGCACGGCCTCGGCGTCGACGGTCAGCCCGGGCAGTGCCCGCAGAGCTACGGCATCCTGCAGAACCGCTATCCGTTCGAGCAGACCTCGTGGCCGGGCATTTTCAACTCCACGGCGATGAACGCGGACACGGCCTACGCCATCTGGCGCGTCTGCTTCGAGGGCTACGAGCACTGGCTGAACGACGTCGAGCGCGGTACCCAGTACGGCGCCGGGGACGCCTGGGGCTGCGTCGGCCGCTGGCTCGCTGGCCGGTGGCACACGGCGCCGGCCGACCAGTACGTGGCGGCGGTGCAGGGCTACCAGAGCCAGCGCATCTGGCAGACGCCGAACTTCCAGGAGCCGTGACCGCGGTCCTGCTCGACCTGTACGAGACGCTCGCGGACGCCGACTCCGAGTCGATCGCGGCCGGGCGCCGACGGGGCGCCGAGCTCGCCGGCGTCGATCCGGGCTGCCTGCTGGAGGGCTGGACGAAGACGATCGACGAGCGCAGCGTGGGGCGCATGGGATCGCCGGAGGACGAGATCCGGCGCCTCCTCGATGCGTGCGACGGCCCGGCCGGTGAGGAGCTCATCGAACAGCTCGTGGCGCTGGAGGCGGACAACTGGCGGTCCGGGGTCCGGCTGTATGCCGACGTGCTCCCCGCGCTGGCGGCGATGCGCCGGGATGGCAGCACGCTCGCGATCGTCAGCAACTGCTCGTGGCAGACGGCCGGCGTGATGCGGGCCACGGGCCTCGACGCCGAGGTGGACGCCACCGTCCTGTCGTTCGACGTCGGGCTCGTCAAGCCGGATCCAGCGATCCTGCGCCTGGCCCTGGAGCGGCTCGGCGTGGCTCCGTCGCATGCGGCGCTGGTCGACGACGTCCCCGCGAACCTCGACGCCGCCCGCGCGCTGGGCATGGCGACGGTGCTGATGGATCGGATCGGCGCGGCGCGCGGGTCCGTGCACCCTGCGGTGCGGGATCTCGCGGCGGCGGCCGCGACGCTGCGCGGGTAGACCCTTCGCACCCTGGTCCACCTGTGCGATTCCCTTGTCCCCGGAACTGCACATTGGTCCGCATGTGCGGTTGGGCGGCACTCCTCTAAGCGGCCTTCCACAACTTCTGTCCATAACTCGGCGATAGCCAGGGCGTGCTGGAGGGGATCTCAGTCGACAGTGCGCAGGATCTGCTCGATTGTGTCGGTACGGGAGCGCAGCTCGGACACGTGCGCGGCAACGCGCTGCTGTGCGTCCAGGGTGTTCTCGGCGAGCTGTTCGTAGCGGCTCACCAGCTGCCGCAGACTGTCCTCTTGCTGGGCCAGCAACTTCGTCCTGCGGACCTCGATCCACGCCGCCGCCGCTCCGAACACCAACGTAACGGCAATGAAGATCAGGCCGAGAACGAGGATCACCTCTGGCCAAGTCCAGCCGGCCGTCTCATTGGCGGTGAGGTTCATCGGAGTGCTCCTTTGGTGAGAGGCCCCTCGCGGGGGCCGATCCGGTCAGCGTTTTCGCCGCTGCTGCGAGCAGCGACGGCGTGAGACGGAGGTTAAAGTCCGTGAGCTCGTAGTACTTCATTGCCTTGCCGTCCTCGGACAGCTCCAGACTGCCCACGATCAGGCCGGCGGCCTCAAGCCTTTGAAGGTGCATGTGCAGGAGTGGACGGCTCATCCCGATCTCGCGGGCCAGATGGCTCACGTAGTCGCGGCCGCCCGTGAGTTGGGCAACGATGCGCACGCGGAGCGGGTTGGCCAGCGCGGCCAGCATCTCGATCAGTTCGTCGCCAGTCGGGGGGATACCGTCATCTGACTCCATCACATGTCAGTACATTCTGACATGTGACAGCATAGCACAAATGCTTGCGGAGCACGGGGGCGGATCGAGGCTTTGAACACGTCCTGGACTCATCGGGGCTGAGAGGCGCCAACCCGGCGGCGACGCACCGAGCCTGAAAGGGGCTCGGGAGAGTGGTCAGGGAGTGGGTGCGAAGCGCCAGTTCGGACACTGCCGCTCGAGGATCGGGAGGTCGCCCTTCCACGCGAGCAAGTCCAGTACGCCCGGACCGGCGATGACGACTTCATCCGTCCGGAGCTGGAAGCCCCACTGGAACCCCGCGAGCATGGCGACCTCACGGCCGAGCAACGAACCCGGCGACGTGCAGAGCCAGCTGTGCGCCTCCCAGTCCAGGTCCCGCGATCGGTCGCCGCCGAACGGCGCGTCGAACAACTCCGGGGCGAAGCCGAACCAGCAGTACGGCAGATCGAGGTCGGCGAACGTAGCCCACGGATCGAATTCGCCAGCGACGCTGCCAGGCGGTCCGGACCAGACGACTTGGACCCAGCCCATCAGACGGTCGTAGCCCTCGGCGGGATGGTCGACGACAGCGTGACAGGCGGGAAAGTCGGTCGCCAGGCGGAGCTGCTCGCCGAAGTCCTCGATCCGGTAACCCCATCGAGCCGGGTCCTCGTTTCGTTGCACCGCCGCTCGAATCGTGCCGCGCTGGCCGCGATGCTCGAACGGAACCTCCAGCGTCGCGGGCGGTGAGTCTTTCATGTTGGCAGAGCCTCTACATGGTGGCGGCTGGACGGCGGCCACGAAAAGTAGCCTCGTGAGCGCGTTCCGCCACACCCATCGAGGCCCCGTAGTTTCTTGCGTCCCGCCCACGTCTTCGCCAAGCGCGGCACCGCCTCGGGTACCCCGCAATGTCCCTGGCGACCCTGGCCCGGCGAGTGCGCGAGCAGGCCAGCTGGCTTCAACACGCCCTGGCTACCGCCGGGTTACCGACAGAAGTTGTGGAAGGCTGCCTTAGATCGCGAACGCGTACAGGCTGCGCCGGGACGGAACGTACAGCCGGCCGCCGCTGGCGCTCGGCGAGACGAAGTGCTCGCCGGTCCCGACCAGCACCTTCTGCGTGACGGCGCCGCTGGTGGCGTCGAGGCCCCAGACGAAGCCGCCCTCGAAGTCGTAGTCCCACACCAGGCCGGCGGCCACGATCGGCGAGCCGGATCGGAAGTCCGGCCCCCGCCAGGCGACATCGAAGCGCGATCCGCTGATCCGGACCGCCGTCAGGCTGTGATCGCACGGCACGTAGACCAGCGGCGAGCGGTACGCGGTGGCCCCGATGGCGTAGCAGCCGCCCCTGAGCGGCTGCGCGAACAGCTGGCCGCCGACGCCGCCCAGGTGGTTCGCGTCGAGCAGGTAGCCGACGCCCTCCTTGCCGACCTGGAACACGTGGCCGTCGTCGACGAGCGTCGGGCCCACGCTGCCGAGGTCGAAGTCCGTCTGGTTGAGGCGCGGCCAGCTGGCCGGGGCAAAGAGGTCGGTGCGGTCGAGGTCGGGGGTGAGGCGCACCACCGCCTCGCTGCCGTCGTAGGTGTGCGTCTCGTCCGTGTTGCCCGTCGAGACCAGCAGGTCGCCGCCGGGCAGCACGACCGGGCCGCCCGGCGACCACACGGCGCCCTCGCGGTTGGGAGACGCCTGGAACCCCACGTCGGGGCCCTGGCCGTCGGCGCGAACGCCGATGACGAAGCCGTGGTAGTTGCCGCAGTCCCCGGCCCGGCCCCCGAACGAGGCGTACGCCCGGGCTCCCGAGAGCGCGACGGCCGGCCGGCTGAGCTGCTGCAGCGGGTCGCTGCCGGGCAGGCCGATCGGGTGCCGCCAGCGCACCGCCCCGCTGGCCAGGTCGAGCGCGTCCATCTCGTAGCGGCCGGGGTCGAAGTAGGCGACGACGTAGATCGTGCCGGTCACCGTGTCGACCGCGGGCGTCGCGGTGATGCCCAGTTCCGGCTGGATGTTGTTGCACTGGAGCCGGTGCCGGTTCACGTCCAACGGCGTGCCCAGGGAGGTTCGCCAGGCCTGGCACCCGGTGACGGCATCGAACGCGTAGACGGAGTCGTGCTCGGTCGCCTCGATCACCAGGCGCTGGACCAGCAGCGGCTGCGCGGACATCGAGCCGTCCAGACGGACGCCCCACAGCGGGGAGGGCGTCGCGGCAGCGCCGGGGGTCGGATCGACGCCGTGGCGGTCCCCGGCGCGGCCGTAGACCGGCCAGTCGGCGGCGCCCGGCGACTGGGAGGAGATCGCGGGGGGTGCGGCACAGGCGACTGGCGGCTGGGCGTTGGGCGCCGAGGCGGTCGTCGGGGTGCCGGGCGGGTCGCCACAGGCCACCAGGGCGAGCATCGCCGCCAGGGCCGCCACGCGGTACGGTCGCATCAGGCGAAAGGTTGGATGCGGGGCGGTTAACGCTTCGCCGCTGACTGGTTAATCGTTCGCCGGGCGGAGGTAAAGCGTTCGTCCGCCGCCCAGGTCGACCGCGTCGGGGAAGCGCTCGCCGACCCACGCGCGAAAGCCTGGCAGCGCGGCCAGCCGCCCACTCGCGAGCAGCACTCCGTCCACCTGGGGCCGGTCGGTGATCGCCTCCGCGTCGTCCGCGGTCAGGTCCCCGGACCGGACGCGGACGAGCGAGGTGTCGACCAGCGGGGGCGGCACGCTGCGGCCGGCCAGCGCGGCCGCGAACTGGTCGTCGGTGACCACCAGGTCGTGCGGCGCGATGCCGGCGCGGAGGGCGGCCGTCACCCGGGCCTCGGATGACGCGGGCACCTGCTGGTCGCGCACCAGGCTGGCGGGTAGTACCGACGCCGCGAGCACCGCCAGGCACGCGATCGCCGCGACGCGGCCCGGCACGACCACCGCCAGGCCGCCGCCGAGCAGCGCCAGCGGAGCCGTGACGACGACCGCGTGGTGCGGCCAGAGCGGGTGCTGCAGCGCCAGGAGCAGCACCGCCGCGGCCACCCAGGCGGCGCCGGTGGCGGCGAGCAGCGGTGCTCGGCGCGCCGCGACCGCGCAGCCGGCCGCGCCGAGCACCGCGATCGGCACCTCGAGGGCGACCGTCTGCGCGTCCAGCCCGCCGAGCGGCAGGGCGCGGGCGCCGAGGTGCAGGCCGACGACCTGGCGCCAGAGCTCGGGCCACGCGTGGACGAACGGCAGCAGCACGACGGCGGCGACCGCGACGCCCCCCGCCGCCGCCCCGCCGACCCGGGACAGCCCGCGCGAGCCGGGGGCCGGCCAGGCCAGCAGGACGAGCAGGGCGGGCGCGGCGGCGACCGCGAGGAGCTTCGTCAGGACGGCGAGTGACAGCGCGGCCCCGGCGGCGACCGAGAACGGCAGCGCGGGCCCGCCGCCGCGGTGGCGCGCCTCGGCCGCGGCCGCCAGCGCGACCAGCGCCAGGGCGACCGCCGGCCCCTCCGCCTGGAGCGTCACGGACTGGCGGAAGAAGAGCGGGTCGGCCGCCACAAGCGCGGCGGCGAGCACGCCCGCCCACCGGCCGGCCAGCAGTCCGGCCGTCCTTCCGGCCGCGGCGATGCCTGCCAGCGCGAGGACGAGCACGGTGAGACGGTCGGCGACGAGCGCGCCCCCGGAAACGAGATGCCCGGGCAGCAGGAGCAGCAGGAAGGCGGGCGGCTGGGAGGAATACACGGAGGTGAACAGGGCGCCGCCCGCTGCGAGCGCGCGGAGCGACTGCCAGTAGACGCCCTCGTCGTAGTCGATCTGGCCGCCGCCCAGCAGGGACGCCCGCAGCGCAGCGGCCAGTGTGACGGCAAGCATGGCGACAACTGGCATGCTAGTGCGGCAGATGAGCGAGTACGATCGAGCCGATGCCATCAAACGAGCGCGCCTACTCTCTCATAAGGAGGACGATGTGCCCCCGTGCCCTCGGCATCCAAGGGGGGGAACAAGGAGCGACGATGAGCACGAACGCCGACCCGGTCGATTTCGACCCCCCATACCTGCACCCGGACTACCGGTCGACAGTCCTCCGGGCGCCCCGTCGTCCGCCGGTCAACCTGCCGGACGAGTGGTTCCACCACCTGGCCGGTCCGGTGTTCGGGCGGGTGCTGGTCGGCCCGACGGACCACGACCTCACGGTCCAGCACGCGGGCGAGCCGATCGGTGAGCGCATGATCGTGACGGGCCGGGTCCTGGACAGCGACGGGCGGCCGGTGCCGAGCACGCTCGTCGAGATCTGGCAGGCCAACGCGGCGGGACGCTACGTCGACCCCGGCGACGACCACCCGGCGCCGCTCGACCCCAACTTCACCGGCGCGGGCCGCTGCCTGACCGATGCCGGGGGCCGGTACCGCTTCCTCACCGTGAAGCCAGGCGCCTACCCATGGCGCAACCACCCCAACGCCTGGCGGCCGGCGCACATCCACTTCTCGCTGTTCGGTCCCGAGCTGAGCAGCCGGCTGGTCACCCAGATGTACTTCCCGGGCGACCCGCTGATGGCCCACGACCCGATCCTCAGCTCGATCGCCGATGCGCGGGGCCGCGAGCGGCTGGTCGCCCGCTTCGACCTGGACACGACCGAGCCGGAGTGGGCGCTCGGCTACCAGTGGGATATCGTGCTGCGGGGGAGCCGCGCCACCCCGATGGAGGCGTAGTTCGATGGCCGAGACTCCGACGCCGTCGCAGACAGTGGGGCCGTTCTTCGGCTTCGCCCTGCCGTTCCCAGACGACCGGTGCGCGGTCGCCGCGGACACGCCGGGGGCGGTGCGCATCGAGGGGCAGCTGCTGGACGGGGCAGGCGAGCCGGTGCCGGACGGCCTCCTCGAGGCGTGGCAGGGCGACCAGTTCGCCCGGTCGGGCACGGATCGCGAGGGCGTGTTCCATTTCCTGGTTCGGAAGCCCGACGCGGGTCCGGACGGCCAGGCGCCGCACCTGCACGTGACGGTGTTCGCGCGCGGCCTGCTCCGGCACCTGACGACCCGGCTGTACTTCCCGGACGAGGAGCTCGCGAACGCGGCCGACCCGGTGCTGGGGCTGGTCGACGCGGACCGGCGGGCGACGCTGGTCGCGCGCGACGACAGCGGCGTGCTGCGCTGGGACGTGCACCTGCAGGGCGAGGAGGAGACCGTCTTCTTTGCCGTCTGACCGGCTCTTCGGGCCGACCCTCACCATCCCGGCGATGGCTGAGGCGGTGTCCGACGAGTCCTGGCTGCGCGCGATGCTGGACGTCGAGGCGGCCATCGCGGCGGCGGAGGCCGCGGCGGGCGTCATCCCCTCGTCGGCTGCCGCCGCGATCCGGACCGCGTGCGCTGAGGCGCGTCTCGACGTGGCTCGGCTGGGTGAGGAGGCGGCCGCGTCGGCGACGCCGGTCGTGCCGCTGGCGCGCGCGCTGACCGCGGCCGTTCCCGGTGAGGCCGCCAACTACGTGCACTGGGGCGCGACCAGCCAGGACGTGATCGACACGGCGCTGATGCTCGTCGCACGACGGGCGCTGGACGTCCTGCTGCCGGAGCTGGACGGGCTGGCGGCCGCCTGCGCGGTGCTCGCGGAGCGCCACCGCGCGGCGGTGATGCCGGGACGGACGCTCCTGCAGCAGGCGCTCCCGATCACGTTCGGGCTCAAGGCGGCCGGCTGGCTGGTCGCGGTCATGGAGGCCGGCGACGTGCTGCGGGCGGTGCGCTCTGGCCGGCTGGCCGTGCAGTTCGGCGGCGCGAGCGGCACGCTGGCGTCGCTGGGCGACCGCGGTCTGGACGTGCTCGCACGGCTGGCTTCCGAGCTCGATCTGGCCGAGCCGGTGCTGCCGTGGCACTCGGCGCGGGGCCGGATCGTGGAGCTGGCGCTGGGGCTGGCGGCGGCGGGCGGCGTGGCATGCAAGGTCGCCCTCGACGTGGCGCTGCTGATGCAGACGGAGGTGGCCGAGGTCGCCGAGGGGTCGCCGGGCGGCTCCTCCGCACTGCCGCAGAAGCGGAACCCGGTCGGGTCGGTGGAGGTCGACGCGTGCTTCCGGCTGCTCCAGGCCGAGGTCGGCGTGCTCGTCGCCTCGCAGCGCATCGAGCACGAGCGCGCGGCGGGCGCCTGGCAGGCCGAGTGGCCAGCGCTGAGCGAGGCGTTCCGGCTCGCCGGCGGCGCATGCGGCCGGGCGCGCGTGGTGGTCGAGGAGCTGCGGGTGGACGAGTCGCGGATGCGCGCCAACCTGGACCTCAGCGGCGGGCTGATGCTGGCCGAGCACGTGGCGATGGTGCTGGCCGCTCGGGCTGGCCGGTCGACCGCGCAGCGCGTGGTCCAGGCGGCAGCCGGCAGGACGTCCGCCGGTGGGCGGCCGTTCCGGGAGGAGCTGCTGGCCGACCCGCTTGTCGCGGCGCAGCTGACGGCGGCCGAGGTGGACGCTGCGCTCGATCCGAACGCCTATCTCGGATCGACGCCGGCCCTGATCGAGCGAGCACTGGCGGCCCATCGGGATCGGGTTGCGAGGAGCGGGAGCGGATGACTGACGACGAGCGATACGAACGCGGGATGGCGGTTCGCCGCGCGGTGCTCGGCGACGCCCACGTCGACCGCGCGGAGGCGAGGCGCAGCCCGCTGACCTCCGACTTCCAGGACTACATCACGCGCTGCGCTTGGGGCGAGATCTGGACGCGCCCGGGCCTGGACCGTCGGACGAGGAGCTGCATCACGGTGGCGATGCTGGTGGCGCTCAACCGCACGGAGGAGCTGGCGATGCACCTGCGGGCGGCGCTGACGAACGGCGTCACGGTGGACGAGCTGAGGGAGGTGCTGCTGCAGACGGCGGTGTACTGCGGCGTGCCGGCAGCGAATACGTCATTCCGTGTGGCGAGCGAGGTGCTGGAGAGCTGACGCGCGTCGTCCCTCGAACCGCACATCCGTGGTCCGGATGTGCGGTTCAGGCCGGTCAGAGCTTCGCGAACAGGTTGTTCAGCGACTCCGCCAGGGTCGGGTGCGCGAACACCGCGTCGCGCAGGGTCGTGTACGGCAGGTGGCCCATCATGGCCACCTCGAGCGCCGCCATCAGCTCGCCGCCTTCCAGGCCCAGCACGGCGCCGCCCAGCACCTCGCCGCTGACCGGGTCCACCAGCGCCTTCATGAACCCCCGCGACTCGTCGACCTCGAGCGCCCTCGCCACGGAGGTCATCGGCATCTTCGCGACGCGGACCGCACGGCCAGACGCCGCCGCCTCCGTCTCGCTCAGTCCCACGCGGCCGAGCTGCGGGTCGATGAACACGGTGTAGGGCACCAGCCGCCCGGTCGTGGTCGCGCTGCCGCCCTCCAGCAGGTTGGCGCGCAGGATGCGGTAGTCGTCGTACGAGATGTGCGTGAACGCAGGGCCGCCGTTGACGTCCCCGATCGCGTAGATCCCAGGCACGTTCGTGCGGAGGCGCTCGTCGACTTTCACGTAGCCGCGCGGATCGGTCATGACGCCCGCCGCTTCCAGCCCCAGCCCGTCCGTGTTCGGCCGCCGCCCGGCGGCCACCAGCAAGTGGCTGCCGGTCAGGGCGTGCACCTCCCCGCCGACCCGGACGTCCAGGCGCACGCCGCCGCCCGGCAGGGCCGCGGCCAGCGTGGTCTCGGCATCGAGCAGCACCTCGAGCCCGTCCTCACGCAGGATGGCGGTCACCGCCTCGGCCACATCCGGGTCCTCGCGCGCCAGCAGCGCGGAGCCCCGCTGGATGATCGTCACACGCGCGCCGAAGCGCCGGAACATCTGGCCGAACTCGAGGCCGACGTAGCCCCCGCCGAGCACCAGCAGGTGCTCCGGCACGGCGTCCAGCTCCATGATCGACGTCGAGTCCAGGGCGTTCACGGCGCCGAGCCCCGCCACGGGCGGCGTCGAGGGCCGGCAGCCGGCGTTCAGCACGATGGTGCCGGCCTGGAGGACCCGCCGCCCGCCGTCCCGCAGCTCGACCACCACCGTGTCCGGGCCGGTCAGCGTGGCGTTTCCGGCCAGCAGCTCAAGTCCCTCGGCGCGCTGCAGCCCGCGCTCGGTGCCGGCGCGAAAGCTCGCCACGACGTCGCGCTTGCGCTGCCGGACCCGCGTCATGTCGACGGTCACCGGGCCGGTGCCGACGCCGTAGTCGGCTCCGCGGCGGGCCAGGTAGGCGACGCGCGCGCTGGCGACCATCGTCTTCGTCGGCGTGCAGCCCTCGTTGATGCACGTGCCGCCGACATGCACGCGCTCCACCAGCACGGTGCGCCATCCGGCCCTGGTGAGCGCCACCGCCAGCGGGTTGCCGCCCTGGCCACAGCCGATCACGATCGCGTCGAAGCGGTCGCCGTGCGTCGTCATATACGCCTCCTTCAGGCGCTCAGCTCGCGCTCAAGCGGCGACGCCACGCGGCCGCGCGGGGCCAGGTTGGCAGCGCCGATCCAGCCGGTGAGCCGCGCCGCCTCTTCCTCGATGGCCCGGGTCGCGTCCGCGCCGACGTCGTCCAGCAGTCGGAACGCGACCTCGCCGTCCCGGCGCCGCGCCCAGGCGCCGACGACACGGCCGTCGCACCAGACCGTTGGCCCAGCGTTGCCCGTCTGGTCGAAGAGCACGGGCCCGTGCTCGCCCAGGAACCATCCGCGGCCGATCCAGCCCATCACCGTCGGGTCCAGTGCCGGCAGCAGCCGCACCCACGGCGCCGGCTCCGGCACCGGGTCGAGGTCGTCGGGCAGCGCCACACCCACGCCCTCCTCCAGCTCGACCTCGACGGCGTCCGCGTCCCGCAGCGCGCGGCCGACGTCGCGGGCCGGCCAGCCCGTCCACCAGCGGAGGTCGGCCGCGGTGCCCGGGCCGTACGCGCGCAGCCAGCGGCGCACGAGGTCGGCTCGCGCGGCCTCCGGCGGCACCTCGACCACACCGCCGGGCAGCCAGGCCTCCATCGGCGACCAGGCGAACTGGGAGCTGACCCACGACCCGCGCGGCCGCCCGCGGACGATCCGCTCGTCGGCCGACAGCAGGAACAGCACCCGTGTGGTCAGGTTGAGCAGTCCCTCGTACTTCTTGCCCTCGTTCATGAGGATCTGCGTCCGCAGCTCGGGCACCTCGGCCGAGACGTCCGCGCCGAAGACCTCTCCGCGCTCCCCGACGACCCGCAGGCACGCCGCCTCGACCCGCCGGAGCCACTCGCCGGCGTCGGCGATGCCGCCGTAGTCCTCGAGCGTCCTCGTGAGGCGGCGGCGCTGCTCGGCGGCGATCGCTCGCGTCGTGGAGGCGTGCACCACCGCCACGAGGTCACGCGGGACGACGAATATCGTCCGGCGCATGCCGAGGATGCGCACGAGGGTCCGCTCCTCGTACAGGGCGCGTTCGATGGCCGGGAAGTCGGGCTCCCGCTGCCGGGCCGCGACGGACAGGTAGACAGTGGCCGGGTCGGTCGAGTGGAGCGCCACGAGGGCGTCCGCCACGTCGGTCACCGCGGCCGCGCCCGACTCGCTCGCCAGGCGGTGGCGCACCGCCAGGCGCGCCCGGCGCTCCCCGACGCCGATGCGACGTGACACCTGCAAAACGTAGACAATCGCGATCGATGACCGTGGAGCTCGTTGTCGCGCGCAGCGCCCCGTACGAGGCAGGTCGCGCGTTCGGCCCCGTCGGTCCGTACGAGCGGCTGGACGGCGTCGCTCGTTTCGCCGTCGATCCGCAGGCGCCCGAGAACGCCGCGATCACCGACCTCCGTCTGGCACCGCCGGACGAGGATGGCCGCGTGCGGTTCGAGGCCGACTTCGTCGTGCTGCGGCCGGCCGACCCGGCGCGGGGCAGCCGCCGGCTGCTCTTCCAGGTGGTCAACCGGGGCCGGACCCTGGCGCTGCCGTTCAGCGCGCTCGACGTGCCGCCGCCCCTCGAGATCACGGACCGGATCGAGCCCGGCGACGGGTTCCTCCTGCGACGCGGCTGGACGCTCGGGTGGTGCGGGTGGCAGTGGGACGTGGTCCGCCGACCGGGGATGCTCGGCCTGGTGGCTCCCCGGGCACAGCTTCCGGATCGCGACCGCGAGGGCCAGGTCCTCGTCTCGTTCCAGCCCCACGTCTACGCGACCCACCACGGGCTCTGGCACTGGCCGCTCGACCCGCCGCCGGGCCTGCCCGACCACGTCCACACCCCGTACCGTCCAGCGGACGTCGACGACCCGGCTGCCGTCCTGACCGTCCGGGAGCGACCGGGCGCGCCGGCGGCCGAGGTCCCCCGCTCGAACTGGCGCTTCGCCCGGGAGACGGACGGGACCGTGGTGCCCGACGACACCTGCGTGTGGTTGACGGGGGGGTTCCTGCCCGGCCGCGTCTACGAGGTGCGCTACCGGCCGCGCGAGTGCCCCGTGGTCGGCGCCGGCCTGCTCGCCGTGCGGGACTTCGTGGCCTGCCTCCGCCGTGGACCCGACGGCGTCGCCGGCCAGGTCGACCACGCCTTCGCGTTCGGGGTCTCGCAGAGCGGGCGATTCCTGCGCGACTTCCTGTACGCCGGGATGAACGTGGACGAGGCCGGACGGACGGTCTTCGACGGGGTGATGCCGCACGTGGCGGGCGCTCGCCGGGGCGAGTTCAACCAGCGCTACGGTCAGCCGTCCGTGCAGCACGCCCCGAGCCTGGGCCACCTGCCCCCGTTCACGGACGCCGGCATCCTCGAGCGCCAGCGTCGGCTCGGCGCCGTGCCCCGGATGTTCACGATCAACACGTCGTCCGAGTACTGGCGGAGCGAGGCGTCGCTGGTCCACATCGCGGGTGGAACGGACGTGGCGCCTCCCGCCGAGGTGCGCGCCTACCTGTTCGCCGGGTGCCAGCACGGGCCCGGCGTCCTGCCGCCGTCCCGGAGCCCGGCGATGTCGCCCTGGGTCCGGCCCAGCAACCTCCTGAACACCGTCGACTACACGCCGCTGCTCCGGGCCGCCCTGGTCAACCTGGAGCGCTGGATCGTGGACGGGGTGGAGCCGCCCCCCGACGCGGTGCCGTGCCTGGCCGACGGCACCGCCGTGGAGCGCGCCCAGGTCCTGGCGCGGTTCGCACTTGGCGGCGAGGGCGCCGCCCTGCCGCGCCCCGAGGATCTGCCGACCCTCCGCCACCTCGACCTGGGCGACCGGGTCAGCGAGGGCGTGGTCCGCTTCCCCGCGGTCGCCGGCGACCCGTATCCGTGCCTGGTCAGCTCGGTCGACGCCGACGGGAACGAAGAGGCGGGCATCCGCCTTCCGGACCTGACCGTGCCGCTCGCCGCACAGACGGGGTGGAACCCGCGCCGGCCCGAATCGGGCGCCGAGGGCCAGACGGTGGACATGCTCGGTTCCGGCATCCCGCTGCCGCGGGCGACCATCGCGTCGCGATACCGGGACCGCGACCACTACCGCGAGCTGGTGCGCCGGGAGGCGGAGCGGCTGGTGCGCGCGCGGCACCTGCTGGAGGAGGACGTCGAGCGGGTCGTGGCGCGGGCGGGGGCCGCATACGACGCGTACACATCGATCTGACGGCGTCAGAAACGGGCGGTTGCCGTTCGTCGTCGGAAGCAGGAGGTGCAATCGAGCCGATGCCGACCGTCGAGGAGGGCCTGCGCTCTCAGATTCGCAACATCGAGGCCGCCTACGGGAAGCCGATCGAGGCCTGGATCGAGCTGATCCGCGCGAGCGGCCTGACGAAGCACAACGAGGTCGTCGCGATGCTCAAGTCCGAGCACGGCATGACCCACGGCGCGGCCCACCGCGTCTCTCTCGTGGCGCGCCAGGCGAGCGGCGGAGAGGCGCCGGCGGGAGCGCTCTACCAGGGGAAGCGGGCGGCGCTGCTCCCGATCCACGAGCGTCTGATGGCCGCGGTCCGGGCACTGGGCGACGACGTCGAGCTGGCCCCCAAGCGGGGCTACGTGAGCCTCCGCCGGCGGAAGCAGTTCGCGATGATCCAGCCCGCCGCCGCCCACGTGGATCTCGGCCTCATCCTGACGGACGTGCCGGCCACCGCGCGGCTGGAGCCGGCGGGGAGCTTCAACGCGCTGTTCACGCACCGGGTCCGCGTCGGCGCCCCTGACGACGTCGACGACGAGCTCGTCGCATGGCTCCGGGAGGCCTACGGTCGGGCGGGCTGATCCGGTCAGTCCAGCTCGCAGTCGAACTCGAATCCGTGCCCGCCGTCGGGGCCGATGGCGATCCGCATGGTGCCGCGCAGGCCCTGCAGTTCGCCTGTGCCGGAGTCCGGCACGACGGTGAGGGTCGCCGAGCGCTCGTCGCGCGTGCCGCTCGCGCAGTGCTGGAGCACGAACGTGCCGGCCCGGCCGACGACGCGCACGTCGAGGCGCTCGAACGCGACGTACGCGGCCGACTCCTCCTGCGCCTGCGCCATGAGCATCTCGACCGTGCTGCGCCCCTCCACGTCGCCGTGGAACGTCTTCGTCAGGCGCGCGCGCCGCAGGTTCGCGCCCTCGGCCTCGTCGTACGGCTCGTCCTGCCAGGTGTCGACGTCGAAGGTGCCGGTCGCGTGCATGATCATGCGGCCATGATGGCGTCCGGATCCTGACAGAAGGCGTCAGTTACATCGCCGAAGGCTGTGCATAGAAGAAGGCGAGCACCAGCGCCAGCGCGATCGTCAGCGCCACGAACAGCACGATCACGAGGACACGCCTGCGCTCCGATCCGCCGTCGTGCCGCGGTTCTCGCTCCATCCGTGCGGCGATGCTACGCCGCGCGGGCGTGGACGATTGACATGTGCGTGACTCACACAATAGTCTGAGGACATGACGACTCACCTGGAGACCAGATTCAAGATCGACTCCTGGGACGAGCAGCCGTACCGGGAGCTGGACGACGGCCGGAAGTTCACGCGCGCCGTGGTGGCGCTCTCTGTCGCCGAGCAGGGCATCGAGGCCCGGGCGACGTGGGATGCGGTGCTGTACTACGCCGCGGACGGCACCAGCTCGTACGCGGGCCTCATGCACGTCGAGGGCCGCCTCGGCGACCGCACCGGGAGCTTCGTCATGGAGGGCACCGGCAGGTACGACGGCACCGAGGCGCGTGGCGAGTCGACGGTGGTCCCCGCCACCGCCACGGGGGAGCTGCGTGGCCTCCACGGCACCGGCCAGAGCGTGTCCACGCACGAGGACTACCCGTTCATGCCGCTCACGCTCGACTACGCCGTGGAATGACGGACCTGGCGCGTGACGCCAACGTCCTGGGAGCGCTCGCCCTCGTGGTCGCCGACCGGACGTCGGACGCGATCGCGGCGGCGTCCGGCCAGTCGGAGACCGCGGGGGCCGCGCTCTCCGCCCTGCACCACTTCCTCGACGGCCCCTCGATCGACCTGCTGCGCCAGGTCCTCGGCCTGACGCCCTCGGGCACCGTGCGGCTCGTCGACCGGCTGGTGGCGGCCGGCTACGTGACGCGGGGTCCCGGCGCCGACGGCCGCTCGCGCTCCGTGGTGCTCACCGCGGAGGGACGGCGGGCCGCCGATCGCGTCGCACGGGCGCGTGCTGACGTGCTCGGGAGCGCGCTGGCCGAGCTCTCGCCTGGCGAGCGGGCGACGCTGCAGGCGCTGCTGGCCCGCATCCTCGCGACGTTCGTCCGGGGGCCGGGAGCCACACGCTGGGTCTGCCGCCTGTGCGACACCGGCGCTTGCGGCAGGGCGGACGGCCTCTGCCCGGCCGCGAACGCGGCCGCCGCCCACCGCTGACCGGCGCGCGATCAGGCGCAATGAGCTAGCGTGCGCGCGTGCGGCGAACGATCGGAGCCGTGTGCTGGCTGCTCGGCATCGAGTGGTTCGCCGGCCAGGCGATCGCGCAGGCCGCCTGGCGCACACCGTACCGCCTCAGCGGGAACCTCGTCGACGACCTCGGGGCGGTGCACTGCGGCCCGACTCGGCTGCCGGGCCTCGTCGCGTACGTGTGCTCGCCGCTGCACGACATGATGAACGTGTCGTTCGTCCTGCTCGGGCTGCTCACGATCGCGGGGACGCTGCTGTTGTGGGACATGTGGCCGCGACGGCGTCTCGCCACCCTCGGGCTGTCCTACCTGATGCTCTTCGGCATCGGCACGGTGGCGGTCGGCCTGGCGCCGGAAGACGTGGACATCGCGGTGCACGGCGAGGGCTTCGTCGGCAGTCTCATCGGCTCGGCCGGCATCCTGATCCTCGGTCTCGCCTCCCTCCGTACCCTGGGCTGGCGGGCGGCGGCGTCGATCCTCGTCGGCACCGCCGGCTTCACCGGGTTCGTCCTGCTGATCACCGCCCCCGGCCTGGGGGTGGGGACGATGGAGCGCCTCGCGGAGTACCCACTCCCCATCTGGCTGGCGGTCCTCGGGGCGGTCGAGCTGACTGCGGCGCGAAGGCGTCAGACCGGTCGGGCGGAGACGGTCACGAAGGACTCCGTCGGGATCGACCCCACGTCCCTGACGCGTGACGACTAGACGAACGGGAACTTCTCGATCCACAGCGCGTCGTTTCCCAGACCTGGCGCTGCTGCCCGGCGGTACTCCTGGACCCGCGCCTCGCGGTCGGGCTCGACCTCAGCCCTGTCCAGCAGCGCCGTGACTGCGGGGTTGCTGCACGCGCTCGGCGAGCTGCGCGCCGAATCGCTGCGCAGCAGATGCAACCCCGCCGCTCGCCTCGCGGCGTATACCGGCTGAGGTGCTGAACGTGCATGCGGATGCGGGATTGATCGATGGCGCCAGGGCCGGCGACCAAGCCGCGTTCGCCGACCTGCTCCAGCCGTGGATCCTGCCCGCAGCCAGCTTCGCCTACGGGCTGCTGCAGGACCGGCAGGAGGCCGAGGACGCGGTCCAGGAGGCGGCGTTGAAAGCGTGGCGGAAGCTGCGGTCCCTGCGCTCGGGATCGCCGTTCGGGCCGTGGTTCCTGGGCATCGTCGCCCACCAGTGCGGCTCCACGCGCCGCGGCCGCTGGTACCGGCTGATCCGCCACCCGGCGCCGGAGCAGCTGCGCGCGGCCGCGGCGCATTCCGAGCCCGCCGCCCACGTCGAGCTCCGCGAGGCCATCCTCGACCTTGGCGACCGGCAGCGGGCCGCGATCGTCCTCCACTACTACCTCGACATGCCGGTCGATCAGGTCGCTCGGGTCCTGGGCCTCACGCCGGCAGGCGTGAAGTCCCGGCTGAATCGCGCGCTGAAGACGCTGCGCCCGCTCCTGGCGGCGCAGGAGGAATGACGGGTATGGACGACTACGACGTCAGACGCCGGATTCGTCGGGCGATCGATCCCGGTCCGGGATTCCCCGGGCCGATGCTCTGGGAGCGCACGGTGAGCCGCCTGGACGAGCCGCCCGAGGCGCCACGGCGGCCGTGGCAGATCGCGGTGCTCGCCGCCGTCGCCATCCTGGCCGCGGCGTCGGTCGGCGTGCTGCTGGTCAGCCGGTCGGCAGTGGACAGCGGCGAACTGCCGGCCGTCGCCCGGGCGCCGCTCGCGCACCTGCCCCCGCCGACGTCCACTCGGCCGGGTACGGCGGACTACCAGTTCGTGTCAGCGACCGCCGGGTGGCTGGTCGAGTACGACGGGGGCGTGGCCCACGTGCTGCGGACCGCCGACGGCGGCGCGCACTGGACGGTCGCCGGCGACCTGACCGGGGTGGACGCATTCGCGACGCTGCGCTTCTTCGACGACCACCAGGGGCTGGTGATCGGCCCCGCCGTGACGATCTCGACACCGGGCGTGCGCGTCTACTCGACCACCGACGGCGGCGTCCACTGGCACGGCGAGGACGCCGGCGCGGACGTGGGCATCGTGCGCTCCTCCTGGTTCGCGAGCATGGCCGAGGGCTGGCTGCTCACCAGCGCAACCGAGGACGGGTCCATGAGCGTCTTCCACACGACGGACGGCGGGCGGGGCTGGTCGCTGCTCAGCGGACCGGCGACCGAGCCGCTGCTGACGGGCCTGCTCGGCCAGAAGGGCCGGATCCAGTTCGCCACTTCCCAGGACGGCTGGATCTCGACGACGAGGGCCGATCCGCCGGTGCAGGTGCTGCTGGCGACGCGCGACGGCGGCCGCACGTGGCGCGCCGTCGACCTTCCGCCCCCGCCCGGCCTGAACATGACCGGAAAGGTCCTGACGGGCGACCTGCCGATGCTCTCCGGCCAGGACGGCCTGCTGACGGCGGGGCTGTCCAGCCCGCGGCCGAGGCCCTCCAGCCTGCCGGCAAACGCCGCCGTCGGCATGCCCGTGGAAGCGGTCTACCTCTATCAGACGCACGACGGCGGCCGGACCTGGTCCTTCCTGCGCAGGCTGGACCAGTTCGGGATCGGCTTCGAGGACGCGACGCACTGGTACCGCGTCGGGGTCACCGGCGTCGCGCTGAGCGACGACGCCGGCAGGACCTGGGGCCCGGTCCGGCCGGTACCGCAGCCTCGGGGCTGGTACCCGCAGCGCACCATCTTCATGGGGTCGAACGGCTGGACGGTGCTCCAGCGACCGCTCGCGACCCCGAACGTCCCCAACGCGGGGATGCGCTACGCGGTGCTCCGCACGACCGACGGCGGCGCGCACTGGACCGAGGGGGAGCTGCCTCCGCCCTGAGGCCGCCTGGGTACGCTGTCCAACCATGGCGAACCCTGTCTTCGAGGCCGTTCGGACCGTCCTGGCCGTTCGCGAGTACCGGGACCGGGAGATCCCCGACGACGTCCTCGACCGCATCGTCGAGGCCGCCCACCTGACCGCCAGCGCGGCCAACCGGCAGCCGTGGCACTTCGTCCTGGTCCGCGAACGTGAGACGCTCCGCGAGCTTGGCGGACTGCTCAGGACCGGCCCGTATACCGCGGAGGCCGCGGCCGCGATCGTCGTCGCGTACGAACGCGATGGCCGGACCGGCGTTTCCGACGCCAGCCGCGCGATCCAGTCGATGATCCTGACGGCGTGGGCCGAGGGCGTCGGCTCGAACTGGACCGGCTTCGGCGGCCTCGAGGACGTACGCGAGCGCGTGGGCCTGCCCGGGAAGTACGACGTTCTCGCGGTGCTGCCGCTGGGCTACCCCGTCCGGGCCCTCGGACGCGGCAG
>DASQZW010000318.1:0-13948 GCA_035638495.1 Terriglobales bacterium | reverse complement strand
TAGTCGGGCTGGTCGGGCTGGTCGGGCTGGTCGGGCTGCCCGGCGGCGGTCCCGCGCAGTCCGACCAGGCTCGACACGGCCTCGTTCACGAGGTCGTCGAGCGGGGGCCACGGGAACCTGCGCCTGGTCAGCCGCAGGGACACGATGCCGTGCTCCGCCGTCCAGACCAGGGTCGCCAGCCGGAACGGATCGCGGTCGGGCGGGACGAGCCCGGCCTCCTGGCAGCGCCGGATCGCGGAGACCAGCACCTCGAAGCCCGCTCGCCCGGGTGCCTGGTCGAACCCGAAGGTCATCGTGGGCCCGAGCTCGGCGAAGAACATGATCCGGTAGTGGGCAGGGTTCTCCAGCCCGAACCGGCAGTATGCCCGGCAGCGCGCCAGCAGGATCTCGGCCGGATCGGTCAGCTCTTCTTCGATCGCCGCCTGGCGCGCGTGCAGCTCGGCCAGTCGCCGCTCGGCGACCGCGATGGCGAGGTGCTCGACGTCGGGAAAGTGCGGGTAGATCGAGGTCGCGGCGATGCCTACGCGCTTCGCGACGCCGCGGAGCGTCAGCTGGCGAGGGTCGCCCGACTCGGCCAGGAGCTCGGCGGCGGCGGCGACGATGTCCTCCCGAAGACGGTCGCCCTCCCCGCGTCGGTTGCGACGCCGACGGGCCTCCAGGGCACGATGCTCGGACATGTTGACATCGTAGTGCAACGTCGTTAGGCTACGACGTAGCCTTACGGTGTTGCCGTTGGAGACACGGCCATCGTCGCGAACAAAGGAGGATCGGACGTGGAACCGCGAAAAGGAAGTGGACGGGTCGGCTGGATCCTGGCCGGCGCCGTAGTCGTCGTCGCGGCACTGCTGTTCGTGGTCGGCGCCCTGACGACCCTGCCGCCCCTGTCCTCGCAGGCCGGGGCCTACCTCGCCGACCGCAACCTCGGACTGGCCGTGCTGCTGGTGGCGCTGCTGGCGCTCAGGTGGACCCGAACCCTGGCGGTCGTCCTGCTCGGCACCGCCGTCATCCACCTCGTGGACGCCGCCGCTGACGCGCACTTCGCGCTCTGGGCAGCCGCGGCGGGCTCTGTGGTCGTCGCCGTCGCGTCCGCAGCTGCCGCGGCGTGGCTGTTCAGGCAGTCGAGCGGACAGACTCAGTCGTCGATGGCCGCGTAGCGGTGCGGATCGGGCGAGGTCCCGGACCTCGTCCGATCCAGCGGTCCTCCGGGACCGACGGTCCCGTCAGGCGCGGAGCCGCGGCAGCACCTCCAGGGCGACGCGCTCGGCCTTGGCGCTGGCATTGGGCTCGGCGACGATGATGATCAGCTCGGTGAAGCCCGCCCGGAGGAACGCCTCGGCATCCCGCAGGGTGGCGTCCGGGTCGCTCTCGTTGAATCGGAGCTGCACCGACAGCCGGATCTCGGCCTGGTCGCGGCCGACGTCGTCGCAGTGCCGGCGCAGCACCTCGACCTTGTGGTTGGCCATCTCGACGGAGCCGCCGGCCATGTTCCAGACGTCGGCGTGCTCCGCCACGATGCGGAGCGTCTTCTGCTCTCCGCCGCCGCCGATCCAGATCGGCGGGTACGGCTTCTGGACGGGCTTGGGGTTCGCGTACGCCCCCTGGAGGCGATAGTGGCGCCCCTCGAAGTCCGCCTGCTCCTCGGTCCAGAGCTTCTTGATGACCTGGAGCGCCTCGTTCAGGCGGCGCAGCCGCGTGCCCACAGTGGGGAACTCGATGTCCAGCATCGTGTGCTCGGCCTCGGCCCAGGCGCCGCCCAGGCCGAACTCGAGGCGGCCGCCCGAGAGGTGGTCGACCGTGGTCGCGATCTTGGCCAGCACGGCCGGGTGCCGGTACGTGTTCCCGGTCACCATGTTCCCGATCCGCACCCGCTTCGTCGCCTCGGCCATCGCGGCCAGCAGGGACCAGCCGTCGAAGATGTCGCCGTCGAGCGGCGCCTGGCCGATCGGGTGGAAGTGGTCGAAGTCCCACAGGTGGTCGAAGCCGGCCTCGTCGGCAACTCGCCACACCTCGCGCTGCTGCTCGATGGTGCACTGCTGCTGAGAGAACTTCAGGCCGACGTGAACCGGGTGAGAGCTCGGGCGCGATTCGGTCATGGCCCTACATGATGGCGCGTCAGGGCACGCCGCCTCGACGCGCGCGGCCCGGGAAGGGCCAGAATGACGCGCGTGACTTCAGGGACGCGAGCGCGGCGAGAGGCGCCGGGCGTGGTCCCGGACCACCGAGCGCACGTCCTCGAGGAACCGGGCGATGGTCTCCAGCTCGCCGTCGCTGTACGCGCGCAGCATCGACCGCGTGTCCTCGCGAAGCTGGTCGAACGTGCGGTCGACCTGGGCCTCGGCGGCCGGTGTGAGCCGGACCAGGACCCGGCGGCGATCGGTCGGGTCGGCCTCGCGGGCCACGTGCCCGCTGGCGACCAGGCTGTCGATGACCCGCGTGGTCGCCCCGCTCGTCACCCCCAGCGCGCGGGCCAGCGTGCCGGCCGGCATGCCCCCGCCGCGGAGCGCCTGGAGGGCGCGGAGGTCGGTACGGTTGAGCTGGTTGAAGGCGGCCGCCGCACCGGTGAGGCGGTCCGCTTCGCTGCCCATCAGCAGGAGTCGGTCCAGGATCTGCTCGATCAGGCGGTCGCGTTCCATCCGACAATACCAACCATTTAAGAAATTTATTTGATGAGAGATTTTTCGTCCAGGCTGGAGATGGCGCTGCGCGATTTCCTCGCCGCGCGGCGGCCCGCAGCGGTCGCCATCGACGCCCGCCTGGGCCGGCTGGTGGACGAGCTCGACTCGGCGGTGGGCGCCGGCGGGAAGCGGCTGCGTCCGGAGCTCCTGGCCTGGGGCTACCGCGCGGGCGGTCGAGACCTGGACGACGCGGTGGTGCGGGCCGCCGCCGCGCTGGAGCTGCTGCACACGTTCGCCCTGATCCAGGACGACGTGATGGACGACTCGCCGACGCGGCGCGGCCGGCCGGCGAGCCACGTCAACCTCGCGGCCGAGGCGCAGGTGGCGCCGGAGCGATTCGGGGCCAGCGCCGCGGTCCTGCTGGGCGACCTGTCGCTGATCTGGGCCGACCAGCTGCTCGGCGAGTCGGGCGCGCCGCCGGACCGCCTCGCCCGCGCCCTGACGGTCTACAACGAGATGCGGACCGAGGTCACGCTGGGCCAGTACCTCGACGTGCTGGCAGCGCACTCCCTCCGGGTCACGGAGGAGCAGGCGCTGACCGTCAACCACTACAAGACGGCGAGCTACACCGTGCAGCGGCCGATCCAGCTCGGCCTGGCGCTGGCCGGCGCGTCCGAGGAGCTGCTGCGGTCGGTGACCGGCTACGCCATCCCGGCCGGGATCGCGTTCCAGCTCCGGGACGACGTGCTCGGCGCGTTCGGCGACCCCGAGATGACCGGCAAGCCGAGTGGGCAGGACCTGCGGGAGCGGAAGCCGACGTGGCTGTGGGCGCGCACCCTGAGCCTGTGCCCGGAAGCGGAGCAGACGACGGACGTGACCCGGCTCCGCGAGCTGGTGGTCGCGAGCGGGGCGCTGGCCGAGGCCGAGGCCAAGATCGATGCGCTGTTCCGAGAGGCGCGGGCCGCGGCGGACAGCCTGGAAGTGGATGCCGGCCTTGTCTGCGAACTGCTGGCGCTGACCGAGCGGCTGGCCTGGCGCCGGTCCTGACGGCCCCCGCTCTATAGTTGCTGCCGTCGGGGGCGGCGGTCGCCCGCTCGGTGGAGAGAGATGGAGGAGAAGGGGAGTGCGCTGGATGCGTGTGCTCTTGTGTGTCGCCGCGTGCCTGTCGGCGTGTGCCCTGCCCGGCAGCTCGCAGGGGCCGACGGCGTCGCAGGTGCTGCGAACCCGAATGGCGGCCTTCGCCGCCGCGAGGTCCGTGACGATGATCGGCCATGTGTCCTACGGCGACGTCACCTACCCGGTGAGCCTGCAGGTCAACGACCAGGGCGGAGCGTCGGGGACGGTCGAGCTGAACCACATCCTGGTCAGCGCGCTGCTGGCAGGCGGCCGGACGTTTCTGAAGAACGCCGGCTACTACAAGGGGCTCAACCTGGCCAGCGGCGGGCAGTGGGTGCTGGAGCGAGAGGGACCGGTGGTGGACCTCCTGGCCAAGCTCGCGGACCGGAAGGGACTCGCGGCGGCCCTGCTGGCGGCCGCCGGTTCCGATGTCAGGCAGGGACCGCGCGGCGATGCCGGCGGCATCAAGACGGTCAGGCTGGAGACTCTCGACTTCAGCGCGACCGTACCGGCTGCGGGCGGCCCGCCGACGCGAATCGTGACCCAGGTGGACTCGCGGCTGTCCGACGACCTGAGTGACGTCCGCCTGGACTTCTCGGACTACGGGCTCGCGGCGAGCTTCGCCGCGCCGGACACGTTCCTCGACCGGAGCCAGCCCGACACCTGGCCCGCCGCGTTCAGTGCGGTGATCGGGATCGATTCGCCGTTCAACTGGGATGGATGCGATCGATCGGGCTGCACGCTCTCGGCCAACCTGAAGAACAGCGGCGGCAAGGTGGGCTCCGCCACCGCCACGTTCTACGTGTCGCGCGGGGGCTCGATCCTGGGCACCTGCGACGTGGCGATCCCGGCCACCAGCTACAACGCGACCGTTCGGGTCGGCTGCCGGGTCGACTACGACAACTCCTCTCAGACCAGCGGGAACGTCCAGGTCCACAATCCGCAGTAGCTCGGGAGCCGCTAGCATGAGCCTCGAACACTGAACGACCGTTCGTTCAGGCGGGAGGCGCCCATGGCTCAGCAGACCAGGCAGGTCCGCCACGTCGAGACGACCTCGGGGGTCGAGATCAAGCCGGTCTACGGGCCCGCGGACGTGGCCGGCCTCGACTATGAGCGCGACCTGGGCGACCCCGGCGAGTACCCGATGACCCGGGGCCCGTACCCGCTGATGTACCGCGAGAAGCTGTGGACGATGCGGACCTACACGGGGTTCCGCACGCCGCGTGCCACGAACGAGTGGAACCGGCGGCTGCTGGCCGACGAGGGTGTGACCGGGCTTTCGGTGGCGCTCGATCTCCCGACCCAGATGGGCTACGACTCGGACCACCCGGAGTGGCGGCCGGAGGTCGGCCGGGTCGGCGTGGCGATCGACTCGCTGGCCGACTTCGAAGTGCTGTTCGACGGCATCCCGCTGGACCAGGTCTCGACCAGCTTCACGATCAACGCGCCGGCGTTCCTGTTCCTCGCGCTGTACCAGGTCACCGGTGAGCGGCAGGGCGTGGCGCCGGGGGTCCTCCGGCCGATCGTGCAGAACGACATCCTCAAGGAGTTCTTCGCGAGAGGCGCGTGCGTCTTCCCGGTCGAGCCCTCGCTGCGGCTCGTGGCCGACACGTTCGAGTACTGCGCCGGCGTCATGCCGCGGGCCAACCCGATCTCGGTCTGCGGCTACCACATCCGCGAGTCGGGCGCGACCGCCGTGCAGGAGATGGCGTTCTGCATCTCCAATGCGCGCGAGTACATCGACCGGGCGCTGGCGCGCGGCATCCCCATCGACGCCTTCGCGCCCCGGATCTCCTGGAACCTGGGCGCGTTCATGAACTTCTTCGAGGAGATCGCCAAGTACCGCGCGTCGCGTCGGATCTGGGCCCGCCTCATGCGGGAGACCTACGGTGCCGCCGACCCGCGCTCGTGGCGGTTCCTGTGGTTCGCGGGCACGTGCGGCTCGACGTTCAGCCACCGGCAGCCGATGAACAACGTCGTGCGGGCGACCGTCGAGACGATGGCGCTGGTGCTGGGCGGGCTGCAGTCCCTGACGGTGAACACGTGGCAGGAGGCGTTCGAGATCCCCGACTCGGAGGCGATGCTGCTGGCGCTGCGGACGCAGCAGGTGGTCGCGCTGGAGTCCGGCATCGCGGACACGGCCGACCCGCTGGCGGGCTCCTACTTCGTCGAGTCGCTGACCGACGAGTACGAGCGGCGCATCCTCGCGCTGATGGACGACGTGGAGGCGCGGGGCGGGATGGCGCGGTGCATCGAGGAGGGATACGTGCAGCGGCTGGTGCTGCAGGAGGCGTACCGGCACTCGATGGCCGTGGAGAGCGGCGAGCGCAAGGTGGTCGGGGAGAACGTGTTCGCCACCGGGGAGGAGCCGCCTCCAACGCGCCTGTACCAGCACGACCCGGCGGCGCTGACGGAGCAGCTGGAACGCCTGGACGAGGTTCGGGCGCGGCGGTCCGAGGCGGAGGTCCGGCGGGCGCTGGCGCGGCTGCGGGACGTCGCGGCCGGGTCGGGGAACGTGATGCCGGCGACCGTGGACTGTGTGCGTGCGTATGCGACGATCGGCGAGGTGATGGGCACCCTGCGGGAGGTGTTCGGCATGTACCAGGAGCCGGTCGACATCTTTGACTAGCGAGGAGCGCGAGCTCTACCGCGCCGCGATGCGCGACTTCGTCGAGCGCGAGGTCGTGCCCGCTGCCGAGGACCTCGACCGCCACGGCGAGTTCCCCCATCGCCTCTTCGGGCGGCTGGCCGAGCTGGGCTGCTTCGGCCTCCGCTACCCCGCCAGCCTGGGCGGCCAGGACGCCGACTTCCAGACCGCCTGCGTCCTCTACGAGGAGCTCGCCGCCGGCTCCCTCAGCCTCGCCGCAATCGCCGCCATGCAGGGCCTGATGGGCACCGTCTTCGTCCACCGCTTCGGCACGCCGGACCAGCACGACCGCTACTTGAAGCCGGCGCTGAGGGGCGAGAAGGTCGGCACGTTCGCCCTCACCGAGCCGGAGGCCGGCAGCGACCTGGGCGCGATGCGCACCCGCGCCCGCCGCACCGCAGGCGGCTGGCACCTGACCGGCAGCAAGACGTGGATCACGAGCGCCCCCGTCGCCCACTTCCTCACCGTGGGCGCCAAGACGACCGACGAGCCGGGGATCAGGGACGTGGCGCTCTTCCTGCTCGACGCGGCAACGCCCGGCTACGCCGTCGGCCGCCCGATCGAGAAGCTGGGCACCCGGAGCTCGCTGACGAGCGAGATCCACCTGGACTGCGAGGTGCCCGCCGACGCCCTGCTCGGCGGCGAGGGCCAGGGCGTCCGCAACGTCGGCGGCACGCTCTCCGAGATCCGCGTAATGACCGCCGCGCTCGCCGCCGGTCTGGCCCGGCGCGCCCTCCAGGACAGCGCGCGGTACGCGAACGAGCGCCGTGCCTTCGGCCGGCCGATCGGCGAGTTCCAGCTGGTCGCCGCCAAGCTCGCGAGCATGGCCACGGAGCTGCACGCCGCGCGGCTGGTGACGTACGACGCGGCGGCACGCATCGATATCGGGGAGGATGTCACGACCGTCGCGGCCATGGCCAAGTACTTCGCCACGGAGGTCTGCGCCCGTGTCGTGGACGAGACGACCCGCATCTTCGGGTCCTACGGCTTCGCCATGGAGTATCCGGCCCAGCGCTACTTCCGCGACGCCCGGTTCCTGCTGTACGGCGGCGGAACGAGCGAGATCCTCCTGGGCCTGATCGGCCGCGATGTCGGACGGCGGGGCGGCTGGTGACCGACACGCTGCACGGCATCCGCGTCCTCGACCTCACCCGCATGCTGGCCGGCCCCTACGCGACGATGCTGCTGGCGGACATGGGCGCCGAGGTCGTGAAGGTCGAGGACCCGGGCGGCGACCCCATGCGGCGCATGGGACCGCCGTTCGAGGCCGACGGCCGGTCCGCGTACTTCATGGCGGTCAACCGCAACAAGCGGAGCGTGGTCCTCGACCTGCGCACGGACCGCGACCGCGACCGGTTCCTGAAGCTCGTCACCACCGCCGACGCCGTCGTGGACAACTTCCGGGCCGGCGTGATGGAGCGCCTCCGCCTCGCTCCCGAACGCCTCAGAGCTGTGAAGCCGGACCTCGTCACGTGCTCGCTGACCGCCTTCGGCGGCGACGGCCCGTACCGCGACCTCCCCGCGTTCGACCTCGTGCTGCAGGCGATGGGCGGCGGCATGTCGATCACCGGCGAGCCTGGCGGCGCCCCCACCCGCTCCGGCATCCCGATCGGCGACCTGGCGGGCGGCCTCTTCGCGGCGCTCGCGGTGTGCGCCGCCCTGCTGCGCCGCGAGCGCACCGGGGTCGGCGAGCACATCGACCTTTCGCTGCTCGACGTCCAGGTCTCGCTGCTGACGTACGTCGCCCAGTACTACCTGACCGACGGCCAGGTGCCCGAGCCGGTCGGCAGCGGACATCCCAGCGCGGTGCCGTACCAGGCGTTCGAGACGGCCGACGGTCACGTCGTCGTGGCCGTGTTCGGCGAGAACTTCTGGACTCCGTTCTGCCGCGTGCTCGGACTGGACGACCTGGCCGCGCGCTACCCCGACAACGGCAGCCGCCACGCGAATCGCGACGAGGTCGTCGACCGCATCCAGCGCCGGATGGTCGCGCGCACCACCGACGAGTGGGTCCGCGACCTGTGGGCGGCGGGCGTGCCCAGCGGCCCGGTGAGCACGATCGACCGGGTGCTGCGCGATCCCCAGGTCCGGCACCGCGGCATGGTCGCGAGCGACGGTGAGCGCGAACTGCTCGGGAACCCGGTCAAGACCGGAGCGCCCGACCGCTTCCGGCCCGCCCCGGCCCTCGGGCAGGACGGCGCGGAACTCCTGGGCCCGTGACGCCGCAGCTCGCGTTCGACGTGGGCGGCACCTTCACCGACGTCGTCCTGCAGGATGCGGCCGGGCGGCTCCACACGGGCAAGCGGCTGACCACGTATCCCGACCCCAGCGACGCCTGCCTCGCCGCGCTGGACGAGGTGATGGCGCGTGCCGGCGTGGCGTGGGCGGACCTGGCCCGCGCCGTCCACGGCACCACGCTCGGCTCCAACCTGGTGGTCGAGCGCAAGGCGAAAGGAGTGGCGCTGGCCACCACCAGGGGCTTCCGGGACATCCTGGCCATCGGCCGCCAGAAGCGGTACCACCTGTACGACCTGCAGATCGAGAAGCCGCCGCCGCTGATCGATCGGACGTGGATCTGGGAGGTCGACGAGCGCCTGCTGGCCGACGGCAGCGTTCATCAACCGCTTGATGAGATGCAGGCTCGGCACGCAATCGGCCAGATGCGCGAGCGCGGAGTCGGGAGCCTCGCGGTGTGCTTCCTTCACAGCTACGCGAACGCCGCGCACGAGCGGCGCTTCGGCGAGCTCGTGGCCGAGCTCGCGCCCGAGATCGAGACGTCACTCTCCTGCGACGTCTCGCCCCAGTTCCGCGAGTACGAACGGACCAGCACGACCGCCGTCAACGCGTACCTGGTCGGCGCGGTGCGCGAGTACCTGCGGGCCATGACCCGCGAGCTCGCCGGACGCGGCTACCGCGGCCGGCTGTTCATCATGCAGTCGGGCGGCGGGGCGGCCGCGGCGGAGACGATGGCACGGCTCCCGGTCAGGATGATCGAGTCCGGGCCGGCCGCGGGTGCCCTGGTCGCCGCTCGCTACGGCCGGCTCAGCGGCGAGTCGGAGCTGATCGCCTTCGACATGGGCGGCACCACCGCCAAGCTCGCGCTCGTGGTGGGCGGCAGGCCGCAGACGGTGGACACGTTCGAGCTGCATCGGGTCCGGCTGGCGCCGGGCAGCGGCATCCCGATGAACGTCCGCTCGCTGGACCTGGTGGAGATCGGCGCCGGCGGCGGCTCGATCGCGCGCGCGGACCGGGGCACGATCCAGGTCGGCCCGGACTCGGCGGGCTCGTCGCCGGGCCCGGCGTGCTATGGCCGCGGCGGCGCGGAGCCGACCGTCACGGACGCCGATCTGGTGCTCGGCTACCTCAGCGCGGACGGCTTCGCCGGCGGCAGCATGCGCCTGGACGCGGACGCCGCCCGCCGCGCGATCGAGCGGCGCGTGGCGGCGCCGCTCGGCCTGTCCGTCGAAGAGGCAGCGTGGGGCGTCCACGCCATGGTCAACCTGGGCATGGAGCTGGCCACGCGCGTGGTCTCCATCGAGCGCGGGCACGATCCGCGGACGCTGGCGTTCGTGGCCACCGGCGGCTGCGGGCCGGCCCACGCCGCCCGGCTGGCGAGCGCGCTCGGCATCCGCCGGCTCATCCTCCCCGCGTCCGCCGGTGTCGCGTCGGCCATCGGCCTGCTCGGCGCGGAGGTGGCGCTCGACGTCTCGCGCAGCCACCTGGCCGCGTTCGGCGGCGACGGGCCGGCGGACGCGCCGACCATCTTCGAGGACATGCGGCGCGAGGCCGAGCGGCTGCTCGGCCGGCCGGCGGCGGCATACGTCCGCGAAGTCGACCTGCGCTACGCCGGCCAGGGCTACGAGCTGACCGTGCCGTTCGACGGGGCTCGCGCGGCGTTCGAGGAGCTGTATGCGCGGCGGTACGGCCTGGCCAGCCCCGGCGAGCCGGTGGAGGCGACGACCTGGCGGCTGACCGCCGTGCTGGAGACGCCGGTGGTGGACCTGCCGCGGGTGACCGGCCGGAGGTCTCCGGCGCTCCCGCGCGAGCGCCTCGCCTACTTCCCCGAGTGCGGCGGCTACGGGGCGACGGCCGTATACGACCGCGACCAGCTGGCGCCCGGCGGGGAGCTGGAGGGCCCTGCGATCGTGGAGGAGCGGGAGTCCACGACCGTGCTGCCGCCGGGCGTTCGCGCCGTGGTCGACGAGTACGGGAGCCTGCACGTCACGTGAAGCCGGACCCAATCACGCTCGGCGTCGTCTGGGGCGCGCTGCAGTCGATCTGCGTCGAGATCGGGTCGACGGTCCAGCGCACCGCGTACTCGATCCAGGCGCGCGAGGGCCAGGACTTCTCGGTCGCGGTGTTCGACGCGCGCGGACGCATGTCCGCACAGGGCCCGTACAGCCCCGGGCACATGGGCGCGATGAACTTCGCGATCCGCAACTTCCTGGCGGCGTTCCCGGCCGCGACGCTGCGGCCAGGTGACGTGCTGCTGCTGAACGACCCGCAGCTCGGCTCCGGCCACTTCCCCGACTTCCTGGTCACCCAGCCCTGGTTCTGGCGCGACGAGCTGGTCGGCTTCGGCGTCAACCTGGTCCACCACACGGACGTCGGCGGCTCGCGGCCGGGCAGCCAGGCGGTCGAGGGCATCTTCGACTGGCACCAGGAGGGGCTGCGCATACCTCCCGTGAAGATCGTCGAGGAGGGCCGGGAGAACGCCGCGGCGCTGGCGATCATCGGCGCGAACTCGCGCGTGCCGCGCAACGTTCTGGGCGACCTCCGCTCGCAGCGCGCGTCGCTGCACGTCGGCGAGCGGCGGATCCGCGAGCTGTACGACCGCTTCGGCCACGAGACGGTAGAGGCGTGCGTCGAGGCGATGCTGGACCACACGGAGGCCGGCGTCCGCGAGCGCATCGCGGCGATGCCGGACGGCGAGCACCGGTTCGAGGACTTCATGGACGACCGCGGCACCGGTACCGATCCGCTGCGAATCGCGGTTGCGGTGCGCGTGGCCGGCGACGGGATCGCGGTCGACTTCGCCGGCACCGACCCCCAGTCGGAGTCCGGGCTGAACTCGTATTTCAACTACACGCGTTCGTATGTGTACGCCGCAATCAAGTGCTTGACCGACCCTGATGGGCCCATGAACGCGGGCGCGCTGCGCCCCGTCGAGATCAGTGCCCCCGAGGGCTGCTTCCTGAACCCGCGCCCACCTGCCGGCGGCGGCCCGCGGGCGGCCATCTGCACGAGGATCTTCGACGTGGTGCTGGGCGCCCTGGCGCCGGCGCTGCCCGAGGCGGTGACGGCGGCCAACAGCCACTTCTGCAACGCCACGTTCGGCGCGTGGGACCCGGTACGGCGGCGGCCGTTCGTCGGCTACGAGCTGATCCACGGCGGAACGGGCGCGCGGGCGGGCCGGGACGGCTGCGAGGCGATGAGCTCGCCGTACAACGCGGCGAACATCCCCGTGGAGGCCGTCGAGGCCTCCACGCCGGTGATCGTGGAGCGATTCGAGTTCATCCCGGACACCGGCGGGAGGGGCCGGCACCGTGGCGGTCTGGGCGTCCGGCGGGACGTGCGCATCCTGGGTGAGTCGATCAGGTTCACCAACCTGTCGGAGCGGCATCGGTTCCGGCCGTTCGGCGTGATGGGCGGCGAGCCGGGCCAGCTCGGCCGGACCGTCGTCAACCCCGGCACGCCGGGCGAGCGCGAGATCGGCGGCAAAGCCTCGGTCGACCTGGAGTACGGCGACGTCGTGTCATTCCAGCTCGCCGGCGCCGGCGGCTACGGAGACCCGGCCGAGCGCGATCCGCGCCTGGTGACCGAGGACCTCCGGCTGGGGCTGGTGACGCGGTGGTGACCGGCCGCGTCTCACCCCCGATCCGAGTCGTGGTCGCCAAGCCGGGCCTGGACGGGCACGACCGCGGCGCCAAGGTGGTGGCGAAGGCGCTGAAGGACGCCGGGATGGAGGTGATCTACACGGGCCGGCACCAGACCGTCGACCAGATCGTGGCGGCCGCGGTCCAGGAGGACGCCGAGGCGGTGGGACTGTCCGTGCTGTCCGGCGCCCACATGGACTACTGCGCCCGGCTGCGGCGGCGCCTTGACGAGGAGGGGGCCGGCGACGTGGTCCTGCTGGTGGGCGGCACGGTCCCGGCCGGCGACCTGCCGGCGCTGCGCGAGATGGGCTACGGCGTGTTCGGCACGGGCAGCCACCTGGCCGACATCGTTGCGTACGTGCGCGACGAGGTGGTCCGGCGCCGTGGCGGCTGACCTCCAGGGTATGAGCCGGCCCGGCCGCCTGCTCCCCCTTCCCGGCGGCCCCTCCCCCGAGCCGGTCCCCCCACCCGGGGGTCGACGGCAGCCGTGCGGACCACGATGCGGGCTCCAGCCGTGGGTGTCAATCGAACCCGTTCAGGCCGCTGGAGCGGGTTAGTGCTGCTCGTGGGCGTCGGCGACCTCGTGGTCATGCGGCCGCTGGCGCACGTCCGCCGCCGGCCGCCGGACTCGCTGCTCCACGTGCTGGACGGCGCCGACCTGGCGGTCGGCAACCTGGAGGTGCCGCTGACGGACGTGGACGATCCGCAGCGGGCGGACATCGTCCTCCGCGGCGACCCGGCGCTCGTGGCCGACGTCGCGGGGCTCGGCGTGCACGCCGTCTCCGTGGCCAACAACCACTGCGGCGACCACGGCTGGGCCGCCCTGCGGGGCATGGCTGACGAGCTCGAGCGAGCCGGGGTCCGCCCGCTCGGCATCGGGCAGGACGAGCGGGACGCGTTCGCGCCGGCGGTGCTGAGGCGCGGCGACGTCGACGTGGCGCTCGTAACGGCCACGTGCGTCGGCCCGGAGCCGTACCTGGCCGCGCCGGACCGCCCCGGCATGGCTGGCGTCCGCGTCGCCACCGCCTACGAGACCGACCACGCCCGCCTGGCCTGGGAGCCGGGCACTCCGCCGCTGGTCCGGACCGCCGCGTGGACGGAGGACGAAGCACGGCTGCTCGACTCGGTAGCGCACGCGTACGGCGCCGCCGACCTGGTCGTCGCGGTCATGCACTGGGGCGTGAGCTGGGCCGACCGCCCGGCCGGCTACCAGCGCGCCCTGGGCCGGCGGCTGGTCGAGGCCGGCGCCGGCGTCGTGCTCGGCTGCCATTCGCATACGGTCCAGGGCGTCGAGTCTCACGGCGGCGCCCCGATCTTCCACGGGCTGGGCTCCTTCGTATTCGGCTACGACGGCCCACTCGCGGCCCGCATGTCACGCGACGCCGCCATCGCCCTGGTGGACGTGTCCGGCGCGGGCCGGGTCACCGGCGCCCGCCTCGTGCTCGGCCGGCTCGATGCCGCCGGAGAGCCCGTGCGCGCCCACCCGGAGCGGGCCGCCCTGCTGGCCGAGATCGTCGCGCGCAACAGCGCCGGATGGAGCGCTCTCTCCCGCCTCGAAGGCGACACCCTGCACGTGGCGCTGCGATGATCCGCGTCGGCGTGGGCCTCCCGACCTCCACGCCCGGTACCGGCCGCGACCTCGTCCTGGACTGGGCTCGCCGCGCGGACGCCGGCCCGTTCGCCAGCCTGGGCGT
>DASQZW010000317.1:0-12421 GCA_035638495.1 Terriglobales bacterium | reverse complement strand
GGCGATGGTGGCGGATGGGAACGTGGGGTTGGCCAGCGAGCCGCGCTCCGCCACGATCCGGATCGGCCGCACCAGCCCCGAGTTCTGGGGCACGTGCTCGTGCGTCGCCTGGTCGAGCAGGATCGAGCGCAGCGTCACGTACACCGCCACGTCCACCGTCCCCCGAAACGGCATGTTGATGGCTCGGTCCGAGACCTGCGGCGCCGTCCCGCTCAGGTCCACCGTCATCGTCCCGCCGTCCACCGTCACCGTGACCCTGATCAGCTGGTCGCGCTTGCTCGGGTCCGGGTCGTCGGCGAAACCGTCGATCCGCCCTTCCGCGCTGTAGACCCCGTCCGGGAGCGCCTCGATCTCCTGCCGCATCATGCGCTCGGAGTAGTTCATCAGCTCCTCGGTGGCCGCCTCCACCGTCTCCCGCCCGTAGCGCTGGAGCAGCTCAAGGTAGCGCTGGGCCCCGATCTGGCAGGCCGCCACCTGCGCCTCCATGTCCCCCACCACCATGTCCGAGGCACGGATGTTGTCCCGCAGCATCCGCCAGACCATCCGGTTGGGCTGACCACGCTCGTGGCACTTCAGCGCCTTGAACTGCAGCCCCTCTGCGTAGGCGTCCACCGCGTCCACGATCCCGCAGCTCCCCGGCGTCATCGCACCCATGTCCAGGTGGTGCGCCGTCGTGAAGCTGAACCCCACCAGCTCCCCGCCCTGGAAGATCGGCACGCAGAAGCCCACGTCCGGCCCGTGCGAGGCGCCGTGGTAGGCCGAGTTGTGGATGATCACGTCCCCCTCCTCGAAGCGGTCGCCACGCTCCTCGAAGAGGCGGAAGATGCCCTGCATGTAGCCCGGGATCGGACCCAGCTGCAGCGGCGTGCTCAGCGCGCACTCGCAGATCTGCCGCCCACGCGCGTCCAGCAGCGCCACCCCGAAGTCCTCCGACTCCCGGATGATCGACGAGTACGACATCCGCGTCAGCTTGTGCCCCACCTCCAGCACGATCGAGTCCAGCGCCCCGGCGATCACTCGCGCCGTCACCGGGTCCACCGGCCGCGACGGCGGCCGACCCGCCCCGTACTCGATCACGTCCACCACCGGCGTCGCCACGCTCATCCCCTCATCTCCCCGACCCGGATCAGCAGGTCGCCCGTGGTGAGCACCTCCGCGCTCGCGCCCGGCGGCACGACCGCCGTGGAGTCCGCCTGCAGCAGGATGGCGGGACCCTCCACCCTGGCGCCGACGGGCAGCCGCGGGCGCTCGTAGAAGGCAGTCTCGAAGGACCGGAGGCCGCCGTCCTCGAAGTGGACCGCGGCCGTGCCGGCGGCTGCCTCCGCCAGGCTGCCGCCCGCTGGCGGGGGCACGTCCGGGATCTTGGGCAGCCGGCCCGTGGCGATGACCCGGACGTTGACGAGCTCGATCGGGTTGCCGGGGAACGCGTGGCCGTACTCCTCCTCGTGCCTGCGGTGGAAGTCGTCCCAGAAGCGCCGGAGGCCGTCGGCGGTGAGCGGCCCGGCGGGCAATGGCACGCGCAGCTCGTAGCCCTGCCCGACGTAGCGGCAGTCCGCGGCGTGGTCCAGGCCGATGCTGTCGGCAGGGACGCGGTCGCGAGCCAGCTGCGCGCGGGCCTCGGCGTCGAGGCGAACGATGTCGGCGTTGAGGCGGTCGATGTCGGCGCCGGCGTCGAGCATGAACTCGTTCTGGATCAGGTCGTACTTGAGGTCGGTCGTGAGCAGGCCCATCGCGGAGGTGATCCCGGGGTACATGGGCACGATCACCTCGGGAACGCCCAGCGAGCGCGCCACGTCCGCGGCGTGCAGCGGCCCCGCCCCACCGAAGGCGACGAGAGCGAACTCGCGAGGATCGTGGCCCTTCTGGATGGTTCGGGACCGGATGGCATTGGCCATGTTGTGGTTGACGACCGTGAGCACGCCGGCAGCCGCGTCGAGCGCGCTCAGCCCCAGCGACCTGCCCAGGCCCTCGATCGCCTGCAGGGCGAGGTCGCGCCGGACCGTCATCGCGCCGCCGAGGAAGTGGTCGGGGCGCAGCCGGCCCAGCACCATGTTGGCGTCGGTCACGGTCGGCTCGGTGCCGCCCTGGCCGTAGCAGGCCGGACCCGGCCGGGCGCCGGCGCTCCGCGGCCCGACCCGGAACGCACCTCCGGGGTCCACATACGCGACGCTCCCACCGCCGGCGCCGACGGTGTGGACATCGATCATCGGGATCAGGACCGGGTAGCCGGCGACGAACGTATCCCGTGCCGTGGCCTCCGTGATGCCGCCCGGCGTCACGATGCCGATGTCGGCGCTGGTCCCACCCATGTCGAAGGTGACGACCCGGGATCGGCGGCTGGCGCCGGCCACGCGGGCCCCCGCCAGCACCCCCGCAGCCGGGCCGCTCAGCAGCAGCGTGGCCGGGTACCTGGCGGCGAACTCGCTGGTCGCCGCGCCGCCGTTCGACCGCATCAGTCGGAGCTCGGCCTTCATGCCGGCCCGGCCCATCCGCTCGACGAGCCGGTCGATGTAGCGGCGGACGTTCAGCCCGACGAAGCCGTTGATCGCCGCGGTCGTGAACCGTTCGTACTCCCGGAACTGCGGGAACAGGCTCGAGGAGGTGGTGACGAACGCGTCCGGGCAGACCTCCTCGACGATCGACCGCGCCCGCTCCTCGTGCTCGGGGTTGCGGTAGCTGTTCAGAAAGCCGATCACGATGGACTCCACGCCGGCCTCGCTCAGCTCACGGGCGACGTTCGCGACTTCGTCCTCGGCCAGCGGCGTGATCACCTCGCCCGCGGCGCCCAAGCGCTCGGTGACGACCTTGCGATGACGCCGGCGGATGAGGGCGCGGTCCTGCCACGGCACCTCCATCTGGATCGAGTAGTGGAGCGGCCGCTGGTGGCGCGCGATGTGCAGCACGTCGCGGAAGCCGCGCGTCGTGATCATGCCGGCGGTCGCGCCGTCGTGCTGGAGCAGCGAGTTGGTCGCGATGGTGGTGCCGTGGACGAGGAAGTCGACGTCGGCAGAGCCGGAGTCCACCGACCGCAGGCCCTCGATCAGGCCCTCCGACGGGTCGTCGGGCGTGCTCGGCACCTTGTGGATCGACACCGCGCGCGACTCGGTGTCGACGACGATGACGTCCGTGAACGTCCCGCCGACGTCGACCCCGGCCAGCCTCACCGCAGCGCCCCCGCGTAGATCGGGGCCAGGCTGCCGGGGCAGGCCACCAGCTCCTTCGGCTCCGGGTCCTTGTACGCCGCCACCTTCGAGGTGGTGATGCCGTAGCCGTGCAGCGCCTCGACCAGCTTGACCGCGCAGGCCACACCGTCCAGGACGGGCACGCCCAGCTGGTCCTGCATCCACTTGTCGAGCGGGCCAAGGCCCGCGCAGCCGAGCAGGATGGCCTCCGCGCCCTCGTCGGCGATGGCGCTCCGTGCCTCCTCCACCATCATCCGCCTGGTCCGCTCGATGTCGGCCTCGATCTCGAGCACGGTCAGCGGCGTGCAGCGGATGGACGCACAGCGCAGCTCCATGCCGTTGCGGTGGACGAGCTCCTCGAGCAGCGGCTTGACCCGCGGCAGCACCGTGACGACCGACCACTTGTACGCGACCAGGCTGGCCAGGTGGAACGCGGCCTCCGCGATCCCGACCACCGGCACGCTGGACACCTCGCGGCAGGCCGCCAGCGCCGGGTCTCCGAAGCAGGCGATGACGTACGCGTCGTAGCGGCCCTGAGTGCCGGCGACCACATCGAGCGTGTGGTAGGCGGCCAGCACCTCGTCGGCAGCACCCTCGATCGAGCGCGGGCCGGACGCGGGCTGGACACAGTCGATCTCGGTCGCCGGCGCTGCGGCCGCGCGGGCCACGTGTCCGATCTCGTCGGTCATAGCCTGCGTGGTGTTGGGGTTGACGACCAGGACTCGCATGTCACACCTCCTATCGCAGCGAGCGGGCAACCAGCCGCGCCACCACCAGGCCGGCAAGCACCAGCACGCAGGCGGCCATGATCGCGATGTCGACGGCGCGCAGCCGGACGTCCCTGAAGAGGACACGCGGCCGCCCGGTCTCCTCGGGCAGGTTGAGGCCGCGCAGCTCCATCGCCATGGCGACGTCCTGGCTGCGCCTGATGGCGCCCAGACCCAGCGGCACCGCTGTGGTCACGACGCCCGGGAAGAACCGCAGGGGGTTGAACGACGACAGTGCGTTCGAGCCGCGGGCCTTGAGCGCCCGCTGGATCACGATGAACTCCTCCTGGATGAGCGGGTACAGGCGGATCGCGAAGGCGAACAGGAAAGCGACCTTGTACGGCAGCCCCCAGCGGTACATGGACATGCCCCACTGAAACGGCTCGGTCGTCATCGCGAACAGCGTGAACGCCAGGCCCATCGTGCCCAACCGGAAGCCGAGCTCGAGGCCCGTGTAGAGGCCGGCGATGGATACGCCGACCTCCACCCGGCCCAGCTGCACGGACCAGAAGTACGGCGCCCCCTCGATGAGGAAGGTGTGGACGAGCGTGATCGCGACCATGATCGGCAGCATCAGCAGGAGGAACGGGTAGTACTCGACCGGTGAGATGCCCGCGAGCGCCCAGATCGCCGCGATCAGCAGGAAGAACAGGATCCACGGCTGCGGCACGAGGAAGCTGATCAGCAGGTAGGAGACGACGAAGATCAGCTTGGTGCGGGGGTCCAGGCGGTGCAGGAAGGAATCCTGACCGCTGAACTGGTAGAGCGGCCTCATTCGCAGGCCGCCCGCAGCGCGCCGGCCGCGAACCGGGCCACCGCCTCGTCGAGGGTCAGCGGCCGCGGCTCGAGCCCCAGCCGGTTGCCGAGCGCCGTCACCGGCGGCGGCTTGACGAACGTGCGCCGCAGCAGCTCCTCGTCGCGAAAGACCTGCTCCGGGGTGCCGAACGCGATCAGCTCACCCTGGCAGAGCGCCGCGACGAGGTCGCAGTGGGCCGCCACCAGGTTCATCGCGTGCGTGATGACCACGACCGTCTGGTCGGACTCGCGCGCCAGGTCGCGGAGCAACGCCATGATGGCGTGCGACTCGTGCACGTCCTGGCCGGTGGTCGGCTCGTCGATGACCAGCACCGGCGGACGCATCACCGCGATCGCTGCGATGGCCAGCCGCTGGCGGCCGCCCTTCGACAGCCGGAACGGGTGCAGGTCGCGTACGTCCCAGAGGTCCAGCGCACGGAGGACGCGCTCGGCCGACTCACGGGCTTCGTCGCCGCCCATGCCGAGGTTGAGCGGGCCGAACATCACGTCGTCCAGCACCGGGTCCTTGAAGATCTGGTGGTCGGGGTTCTGGAAGACGTAGCCGACGGCGGCCGCCCGGTGGCGGACAGACATGCGCTGCACGTCGCGGCCCGACACCTCGACCGTGCCCCGCGTCGGCCGCAGGTGCCCGCTGACGCAGCGTGCCAGCGTGGTCTTGCCGCTGCCGTTCTGGCCCACGATCGCGGCGACGCTGCCGGCCGGGAGCACCAGGTCGACGCCCTTCAGCGCCTCGGTGCGCCTGGGCGGCGGGTACGTGTAGGCGAGGCCGCTGACGCGCAGCCGCGGCGGGTCCATGGCCGCGCCGGGCGCCGCGGCCGGGGGCGCCGCGGCCTCGGGAGCGGCCTGCGCCGGAGCGACCGTCGTGCTCGCCAGCGACGCGGCCGCGCCCTCCACGTCCGGGGGGAGCGGCGGCACCGGGACGCCGCCGCGCCGCAGGCGTGCGCCGAGCTCGACCAGCTGGGGCAGCGGCACCATCGCCGCCGCGAACACATCCAGGTGACGGTGCAGCTCGTCGCGCGGTGCGTCCAGCTCGACGGTGCCGTGGTCGATCAGCACGACCCGGTCCACCAGGGCCCAGATCTCCTCCAGCTTCCCCTCGACCAGCAGGATGGTGTGGCCGCTCTCCGACAGGTCGCGGATCCCTGCCAGCACCTCCGACGCGCCGATCGGGTCGAGCTGCGACGTCGGGTCGTCGAGGATGAAGAGGTCGGGCCGCGGAGCGTAGTTGGCCGCGAGGACGAGGCGCTGCTTCTCGCCGCCGCTCAGGTCATACGTAATGCGGTCGCGCAGGTGCGGGATGCGGAAGAAGTCGAGCGCGCGCGCGAGGCCCGCGCCGATCTCCTCGCGCGTCCATGCCCGGTTCTCCATGCCCCACGCCACCTCGTCGGCCACGATGAGGTTGAACAGCTGGTTCTCCGGATCCTGGGTGACCGTGCCGATACGGGCGGCAATCCGAGCCAGTGTCGATTGCCGCGTCTCCTCGCCGAGGACCTGCACTCGTCCCGTCAGCTCGCCCGAGACGAAATGCGGGATGACCCCGGCGCAGATGTGGAGCAGCGTCGACTTGCCACAACCCGTGGGGCCGACCACCGCCACCACCTCGCCCTCCCCGACCCGGAGGTTGACGTCGTGCAGCAGCGGCGGCTGGCCGGGAAAGGCGAAGCCGACGCCCTCCAGCGTGATGGCCTCCACCAGGACCGCTGGGACTAGTCCCTCACCTTGTCGCCGGAGCTGGCTGTGCTGCGGTACCAGACGAACAGCAGGGCGGCCACGACGAGCAGGATCACGATCACGACGGCGCGCACGCCGTTGTTGGTCATGTCGAACAGGCCGAATGCCTTGGGCAGGACGCCCGCCACGCCGCCGAGGTACAGCAGCAGCACCCCGATGACTCCCACGACCACGGCGCTGACCGCCGCCCAGATGTATTGCTTGTTCACGTCCGCCTTCCTCCCCTTCGCCTAGCGCGCGAAGACGCCGGAGCGCCTGACCGCGCGGTAGAACGCGTAGCCCATCGGCCCGCCGATGAACGTCGCCATGAGCCACTGCCAGAAGAACAGCACCACGTTCACGTTGAAGGACAGCTTCAGGACGAGGATGTTGAGCCCGACCAGCTGAACGATGCTCGTCGCCAGGTCCGCGAGGCTGACGTAGAGGCAGAACATCCAGATGTTGATGTCGCTGTTGCGCTGGAACCAGGCGCGGAACAGGAACGCCTCGATGAGCAGGCAGGTCATGTTCAGGAAGAAGAACGACCAGGCCAGCGGGTGTGTCGCGCTCAGCACCGCGATGATCGGGTTGAAGTTGGCGACGATCAGGGCGCCGGTGCCGCCGAAGTAGATCGCCGCGGTCGGCCACCACACCTCGGCGAACGTGTGGCCGAGGGGCACCCCGAGCCCTCCGGTCCAGATCTGGTCGATCCGCTCCGTGATCTGCATGTTGGCCGAGAAGGCCACCGCCAGCAGGAGCGAACCGACGAGCGTCCTGGTGTCGCCTCTGAAGAACGGACCTCGGGCGAGACGCTCCTCGACGGTGAGCGCCGCTGTGGTCCCCTGTGCACCTACGGCCATCGCCGCACCTCCTCCTCTCACTCGGGCGCGTGGGATGGAGCCATGACAGCATCGGACCGCGGCGCCGTCCATGGCGTCGGGCACAAGGCCGGCGCGGGTGGTTTTGGACTAGTGTCCAATCAGGCGCAGGTCGACCGCGGCGTCGAGCACGCGGACCGCCAGCTCCAGGGTCAGGCGGTCCTCCGCGCGGCGCAGATCGAGGCCGGTCAGCTCCCGCAGCCGGCCCAGGCGATAGTCCACGGTGTGGGGATGGACGCGCAGCCGGGCGGCCGCGGCCTTCAGCGAGGAGCCCGAATCGAGGTACGTCCGAAACGTGTCGAGGAGCCCGGCGTCGGTCCGGCGATCGTGATCGATGACCGGCTGGAGGGTGCGCAGGCAGAGCTCCACCACCTCGGGGCCCGATGCCGCTCGCATGATCAGACGGTACGCGCCCAGGCTGCGAACAGCGAAGACGCGGTCCTGGCTGCCCAGACGCTCCCGCAGCGCGATTGCCAGCCGGGTCTCCTCGTATGCGCTGGCCAGCTCGGACACGGCCGGCACGTCGTCCTCGACCGCGTAGGCCGCTCGCCACTCGGGGGCCAGGCGCTCGAGCCGGGCCGCCGCGCCCTCCAGGGCCCGCAGCGTCTGGTCGTCGTCACCCACGGGTGCGCCGGTCCGCGCCTGGATCGCCACCACGTTGTCGCCGCGCAGCGTGACCATCAGCGGCCGGTGCTGGCCGTCCAGCGCCTCCTGCGTCACCGCCAGGAACGCACGCAGGACGCGGACGGCCGCCTCCTGCAGCCGCTCACCCACGGGGTGGACCATGCCAACGACCAGTCGGAATGGCGGCTGGGCCTGTGGCAGCCACGCAAGTGCGTCGGGCAGCTCGCCGGCCAGGAGCCGGTCGAGGAGGTGCCCGCGGCGGCTGATCTCGCCCTCCTGGACCGCCCGCTCACGGAGCAGCTGAGCCGCCGCGATCAGCGCGGCCGAGTCGGTTGCGGCCTGGTCGACGCCGTCGAGCTCGCGGCCGGGCGCCTCAACCAGCACAAAGCCCAGCGTCTCGGGCCCGGCGGACACGGGGCACACCAGCAGGCCCCCGGCGGCGGTGCGGAGGTGCTGCTGGCCGCGCGTGCGCGCGGCCAGACCGAGCGTCGCCTGGAGCCGGTCCCAGGCGACGAGGCCGAGCTCACGGACGGACTCGGCGGCGGTCGCCGTGTCGGAGGCGCGCACCCGGTAGAGGGAGTCGGCGATCACGACCGAGCCGCGGACGATCGCCGCCAGCCGCGTCGCCAGCGCGGACAGCGGCAGATCGTCGCGCACGATGCCTGCCAGCGAGTCCTGCACATGGAGGCGCCGCTCGAGCTGGTCGCGCTGGAGCCGGATCTCATGGTTCAGCGTCTCCAGCCGCAGTCGGGACTCGTGCTCCGCCGCGTAGAGCCGAGCGTTGACGATCGCGATCGCCGCGGCCTGGGCGAGCGCATCGAGCAGCTGCAGGTCGAACGGCTGGAACACCGCCGGCCGGTACAGGTTCTCGACCACCATCGCGCCCAGGGCCTCGCCCTTGTAGATGAGCGGCGCGCTGATCGCGCTCTGCGGATAGTCGGTGCCGCCGCTGGCCTCACTGAAGATCATGAGGTTGCTCGTCTCGGCGCCCTTCATCGCCGTCACGACCGCTGACCGGTTCGTGTACACACTCGCCCGCCGATGGGAGAAGGCGTGACCCGACAGGCCTTCGCCGGGTTTGACCATCAGGTCGTAGACGCGCGGACCGAAGCCGACCGCATGGTTGACGACGAGCAGGCGGCGCTCGTGGTCGTAGAGGAACAGGATGCCGGCTTCCGCCGCGGGGATGACCTGGATCGCGCCCTCGAGGATGCGCTGGATGATGTCCGGCAGGTCGAGCTCAGCCGTGAGCGAGCGGCTGACCTCGATCAGTGTCACCAGCCGATCGAGCTCCGCCCGGACTGCCGCCGTCCCCCGGTTCACGTGGCCCCCTGCGTCAAACCATATCCGCGACACCCCGGGTGTCAAGCGAACGGGACCTCCCGCCGCCCATAGCGTCCGCCGCTGGGGACTTGGCAACGGCCTCCGGCGGTCGCAGACTGGCGAAATGGAGCTCACCAGGGAGCAGGCGGTGTGGATCTACGAGCGCATGCGGCTGATCCGCTCGTTCGAGGAGCGCGTCGCCAGGCTGTTTGCCGATGGTCGGATTCCGGGCTTCGTCCACCTGTACGCCGGCGAGGAGGCGGTCGCGGTCGGCGTCTGCGCCCACCTCGGCGACCGTGACTACATCACGTCTACCCATCGAGGCCACGGCCACTGCATCGCGAAGGGCGTGCCGGTGAACGAGATGATGGCCGAACTCTTCGGCCGGGCGACGGGGTCCTGCAAGGGCAAGGGCGGATCGATGCACATCGCGGACGTCTCACGCGGCATGCTCGGCGCCAACGGCATCGTCGGAGGTGGCCCGCCCCTCGCCGCCGGTGCCGCCCTGACGGCCAGGACGCTGGGCACGGGCGGGGTGGCCGGGTGCTTTTTCGGGGACGGTGCAGCCGAGCAGGGCACCACGCACGAAGCGATGAACCTCGCGGCCATCTGGAACTTGCCCGTGGTCTTCGTGTGCGAGAACAACCAGTTCGCCGAATCCACCCCGGTCACGTACCACTGCGCGGCCACGAGCATCGCGGACCGCGCGGCCTCCTACAACATCCCCGGCGTCCTGCTGGACGGCTACGACGTCCTCGCCATGTACGAGGCGGCCGGCGAGGCCGTGGCGCGGGCGCGCCGCGGTGAGGGGCCCAGCCTCCTCGAGGCCAAGACGTGGCGCTACTTCGGGCACTTCGAGGGGGACCAGGTCACATACCGAACCGCCGAGCAGTCGGCCGCGTACCGGGAGCACGACCCGCTGGCCCTGTTCGCGAAGCAGGCGACCGAGCGTGGCCTGCTCTCCCGGGCCGATCTCGACCGCATCGACCAGGATGCCGAGCGGCAGGTCGACGAGGCCGTCGAGTTCGCGGATCGGAGTCCTCTGCCGGCGCCCGAGGACAGCCTGTCCGACGTGTACGTCGCCTATCGCTGAGAAGGAGAAATCCGATGGCCGTTGCGGTGCGCAGCCTGACCTTCGGCCAGGCGATCAACGAGGCGCTGCGCCTGGAGATGGAACGGGACCCGTCCGTCGTCCTGATGGGCGAGGACGTCGCCGGCGGCGCGACGGTTCCCGGCTTCGAGCAGGAGGATGCCTGGGGTGGCGTCCTCGGCGTCACCAAGGGACTGGTTCAGCAGTTCGGCAGGCAGCGCGTCCTGGACACGCCGATCTCGGAGTCCGGGTTCATCGGCGCGGCCGTGGGTGCCGCGGCCACCGGGCTGCGCCCCGTGGCCGAGCTGATGTTCGTGGACTTCTTCGGCGTCTGCATGGACCAGATCTTCAACCAGGGCGCCAAGCTCCGCTACATGTTCGGCGGCAAGGCCAGGGTGCCCATGGTCATCAGGACGATGATCGGCGCAGGCTTCCGCGCGGCCGGCCAGCACTCGGGCTGCCACTACTCCGTGTTCACGCACATGCCAGGGCTGAAGTGTGTGGTCCCCTCCACGCCGGCCGACGCGAAGGGCCTGCTCGCGGCTTCCATCCGGGACGACGACCCTGTCATCTTCTTCGAGCACAAGATGCTGTACGACCTGACGGGCGAGGTGCCCGAGGATGAGCTCGTGATCCCGCTCGGCCAGGCGGACATCAAGCGGTCGGGCGACACGGCGACCGTCGTCGCGATCGGCCGGATGGTGCACCTGGCACTGGAGGCCGCGGATCTGCTGTCCGCCGACGGTATCTCCCTCGAGGTCGTGGACCCGCGGACGCTGTCGCCGCTGGACGACGACACGATCCTGTCCTCGGTTCGGCGGACCCGGCGCGTCGTCGTGGTGGACGAGGACAACCCCCGCTGCTCGATGGCCACCGACATCGTGGCCATGGTTGCCTCCCAGGCGTTCGACGACCTGGACGCACCACCCCAGATCGTGACCGCCCCTCACACGCCGGTGCCGTTCTCGCCGCCGCTCGAGGACTTCTACGTTCCCAGCGTCGAACGAGTCGTGCAGGCCGTGCGCGCCACCCTGTGAGGCTGCCGTGCTGACCGAGGTCCGCATGCCGAAGCTCGGCATGAAGATGAAGAACGGGAAGGTCAAGCGCTGGCTGGTCGCCGAGGGCGGTGCGGTGGAGAAGGGGCAGCAGCTCTTCGAGCTGACGACCGACAAGGTCAACGCGGTCATCGAGGCACCTGCGTCCGGCGTGCTGGGACGCGTGGTGGCGGCCGCAGGAGCCGATCTGCCGGTGGGCGCGCTGCTGGCGCTGGTGGGCGCGCCCGGGGATACGTTCCCGCCGGCCGAGGATCTGGGCGCAGCGGCGGTCGCCGGACCTGCCCCGCAGGCCCGAGCGCCGGCTCCGGTCGGTGGCGGGCCGGGTCCGGCCGCGCCGGCGGCGGAGACGACTGCGTCCCCGGCCGCACGCCGCGTGGCTCGCGAGCTCGGCATCGACATCGCCCTGGTGCCCCCATCGGCGCCCGGCAAGCGGGTCACGACCGACGACGTGGAGGCCTACGCGGCGGCCGCCGAGCCGCCGGCCGAGTCGGGCGAGCGTGTGCCCTTCGAGGGCGTGCGCCGGGTGGTAGCGGAGCACCTGCACGGCAGCCTTCAGAGCATGGCCCAGGTCACCATCACGCGCGAAGCGGACGCCAGCGGGCTCGTGGCGAGGCGGTCGCGGCTCGATGCGGGCTTCGAGGCGGCCTCCGGTGTCCACCTCTCGTATACAGACCTCCTGATCCACGACGTGGCCCGGCTGCTCGTCGACCACCGGCGGCTCAACGCCTACCTCGACGGAGACTCGATCTTCGTCCCGGAGGCGGTGCACATGGGTTTCGCGGTCGCCCTCGAGGACGGCCTGATCGTGCCCGTGATCCGGGACGCGCACCGCAGATCGCTGGCTGAGATCGCGCGCGACCGGACGGAGCTGGCGGAGAAGGCGGTCGCGGGCACGATCGGGCTGGACGAGATCCAGGGGGGCACGTTCACGATCACGAACCTGGGCGCGTTCGGTGCGGACGCCTTCACACCCATC
>DASQZW010000316.1:0-46156 GCA_035638495.1 Terriglobales bacterium | reverse complement strand
CCTTCCGGCCCGGACCTCGATGGACACCTGAACAGGACCTTCAGCGGGGACCCCGCAGCACCTCCAGCGTCACGCGCTCGAGCACCTCGAGGGCGCCTTCGACCCGCGCGAGCTCGGCCTCGTCCAGGGCCTGCAGGCTCCGCGCCAGCCGTTCGACCCGCAGCGTACGGCCGCGCCCGATCGTCTCCGCGCCGGCCTCGGTCATCTCGACGCGCACCGAGCGCCGGTCCGTGGGGTGGGGGAGGCGGCGCACGAGTCCCAGGCCCGCGAGCCCGCTCACGATGCGCGTCATGGTGGGCAGGCGTACCTGCTCCGCGGCTGCAAGTTCGGACATGGTCTTCGGTCCCGAGAGCAGCACGGAGAGGGCCGAGAGCCGCGCCGGGCCGACGCCCAGTTCGTCGTCCTGCCGGCGCAGCCCCCGGATCAGGTGCAGGGCGATGGAGTGCAGCCGCTCGGCCGTGCGTTCCGTCATATACTTAGCGATGCTAATAACAATGGAGGTGAGGCCGATGAGCGCCGACCTGGAGCAGTCCATGGTGGAGGAGTGCGTGGGGAGCGCGCATGGCGACCTTGACAAGGTACGAGAACTCGTCGAGCGCCACCCCGCCCTCGTGAACGCGCGGGCGCCGTGGAACGAGACGCCGATCGAGGCAGCCGCGCAGCTCGGCCGCCGGGACATCATCGATTACCTGCTGGGGAAGGGCGCGCCGCTCGACCTGTTCACCGCCTGCGTCCTGGGCCGCCGGGATCTCGTCGAGGCCGAGCTGGCTCGCGATCCCGGCCAGGCCCGGGCCCGGGGCGTCCACGACCTGCCGGTCCTCTACTTCGCGGCGATCGGCGGCCAGCTCGAGGTCGCCGAGCTCCTGCTGGCCGCGGGCGCCGGCATCAACGATGCCGCGCCGGCCGCGGCGCCGATCCACGGCGCGGTGATGGGCCGGAGCGCCGAGCTGATCACCTGGATGCTGACCCAGGGCGCGGACCCGTCCCTTCCCGACTACGAAGGGCGGTCGGCCAGCCAGCTCGCGGAGGCGATCGGCCGTCCCGACCTCGCCCGCCTCTTCGGCTGACCGGCGCGGCGTACGCTTGGGCACGAACATGGCGGACGCGCCCGACCTGCTGCCCCGGCTGGCGGCCTTCGCCCGGCTCCTCCACGACGCCGGGCTGGACGCGGGTCCCGGCCGTCTGGCCACCGCCACGCGGGCGCTGGGCGAGATCGAGCTCCGCGACCAGCTGGCCTTTCGCGACAGCCTGCGGGCCTGCTTCGTGAGCCGGAGGGAGGAGCTGACGCTCTTCGAGGCGGCGTTCGACATCTTCTGGGCCCCTCCCGACCCGCGCGTCCGCGCCGGCGCCATCCCCGGCCGCACCCGGTCGCTGCCGCTCGCGCCCGAACGGGCACGCGCCTGGCTGGAGGCGCTCGGGATGAACCGGTCGCAGGCTCCGCGGGAGTCCGACCAGGACGGCGTGCCGCCGAACAGCTCCGGCTACAGCGCCGACGAGCTGCTGCGCCAGAAGGACTTCGAGGACCTGACGTGGTCGGAGACCGAGCAGGTCAAGCGGCTGCTGCATCAGGCGCCCTGGCGGATCGCCGAGCGGCGCACCCGTCGGCTGCGGCCTGCCCGATCCGGACGGGTGGACCTGCGCCGGACTGCCCGCCACTCGATCCGCTCCAGCGGCGAGCTGATCCGCCTCCTCCACCGCCAGCCCCGGCTCCGGCGCCGTCCGCTGGTGCTGCTCTGCGACGTGAGCGGCTCGATGGAGCGCTATTCGAGGCTGCTGCTGATCTTCGCTCACGCGATCGCCCGACGCGAGGAGGTCGAGACGTTCGTGTTCTCCACGCGGCTCACCCGGATCACGCGCATGCTCCGCCGGCGCGACCTGGACCGGGCGCTCGGCGAGGTGGGGAAGACGGTGCACGACTTCAGCGGCGGCACGCGTATCGGGCAGGCCGTTGCCGAATTCAACCGGCGGTGGGCGCGGCGCGTCCTCGGTCACGGCGCCGTGGTCATCGTGGTCAGCGACGGCTGGGACCGGGGCGACCCGGAGCAGCTCTCGATGGAGCTGTCGCGGCTGCGCCTGATGTCGCACCGGCTGATCTGGCTCAACCCGCTGCTCGGGTCGGAGGGCTACGAGCCGGTCACACGCGGGATGGCGGCCGCGCTGCCGTACACGGACGACTTCCTCGCCGCTCACAACGTGCGCGCGCTGGACGAATTGGGAGAGCTCCTGGCCGGTTTGGACAGGAGGAGGCCGAGCAGAAGATGAGAGAAGTCGCCGACGAGCTTCGTGCGTGGCGCGAGGCGAACGACCCGGTCGCGATCGCGACGGTGGTGGAGACCTGGGGGTCGAGCCCCCGCCCGCTGGGATCCAAGATGCTGGTCAGCCGTTCCGGCCGAATGGCCGGCTCGGTGTCCAACGGCTGCATCGAGGGCGCGGTGTTCGAGGAGGCGCAGGAGGTGCTCGCCTCCGGCCGCGCGAAGCAGGTCGAGTACGGCGTGGCGGACGACGTCGCGTTCGAGGTCGGCCTCGCCTGCGGCGGCCACATCGAGGTCTTCATCCAGCCCGCCACGGCGGTGCACGACCGGGCGCTGGAGCTGATCGCGGCCGATCGGCCGTTCGTACTGACCACCGACCTGCGCGGCGGCGAGACCCAGCTCATCGAGGAGGCGCCCGACGCCGAGCTGCCCAGCCGCGAGGGCGACCGCTTCGTGGAGCCGTTCGCGCGGCCGGCGCACATGGTGATCATCGGCGCCATCCACATCGCGATCCCGCTTCACCGGCTGGCGAAGGTCATGGGCTACCGCGTGACGGTCGTCGACGCGCGGGCGCAGTTCGCCACGAGGGAGCGGTTCCCGGAGGCGGACGAGCTGCTCGTGGCGTGGCCGGACGAGGCGCTGGCCGGGATGACGATCGACCGATCCACGGCGGTGGTGGTCCTGACCCACGACCCGAAGTTCGACATGCCGGCGCTCCGGGCGGTGCTGCCGACCCGGGCGGGCTACATCGGCGCGATCGGATCGCGCAAGACGAACGCGAACCGCTTCGATGCTCTGCGCGAGGAGGGGTTCACGGACGAGCAGCTGGCGCGCGTGCACGGCCCGATCGGCCTGGACCTGGGCGGCCGTGGCGCGGAGGAGACGGCGCTGGGGATCATGGCCGAGGTGACGGCGACCCGCTTCGGCGGCTCGTCGGTGCCGATGCGCGAGAAGAAGGCCGCAGCCACGGCCGGCTAGGACGGAGAAAGTCCCTCCTCCCTCGCGGGGGAGGAGGTCCGGCCACGGACCGAGGGGGTCGCCCAGAACAGACTCTCACGGCGTTGCTGCTTGCCCGGGGGTGGCCCGTCCGAGCGACCCCCTCCCTACCCTCCCCCGCAAGGGGGGAGGGACCACTTTGCGTCAGTTCCCCCACCAGCCGAGCTTGCCCAGCAGGGTGTCGGCCAGGCCACGGAACGCGTCCGGCACGGGCCCCCGCGCCCCGTCCGCGACCAGGATCCGCCCCGTGTCCCCGGCCCGGCCCAGCGCCGGGTCGAACGGGATCGTCCCCAGCCGCTCGATGCCCAGCGAGCGGATGCTCCGCTCCGCCGGCACCTCCGGGAACACCTCCACCGGCTCGCCGCAGTGTGGACAGCGCATCGGGCCCATGTTCTCGATCCAGCCGAACACGGGCACGCCGTGCCGCTGGTACATGCGGACCGCCTTCCGCGCGTCCAGGTGGGCCACGTACTGCGGGGTGGCGACGACGAGGGCGCCCGTGAGCGGCACCGCCTTCAGCAGCACCTGCTGGATGTCCGCCGTGCCGGGCGGCAGGTCCACGACCAGGAAGTCCAGGTCGCCCCATGCGACCTCGTCGACCAGCTGCCGGACCATCATCTGTGCGGTCATCGCCTCGACGCCGAGCGGCTGGTCCTCGCCCAGGATGAAGCCGGCGGACGCGATCTTCAGGCCGTGCCGCTCGACCGGCGCGTAGCGGACGCGCTTCTCCTTCGGCCGCGCGATCGTCCAGGTCTCCGTCCACCGGTGCCGGGTCAGGCCGACCATGATCGGGATGTTCGGTCCGTACAGGTCCGCGTCCAGCAGGCCCACCCGCAGGCGGCGCGCGGCCAGGGCCAGCGCCAGGTTGAGGCTGACCGTCGACTTGCCGACGCCGCCCTTGCCGCTGCCCACCGCCACGACGTGCCTCACGCGCTGCTCACCACGAACGTGAAACGCGGACGGGGCACGATTCGCACGTCGCCCAGGTCGGGAACCGAGCCGGTCGGATACGCGGCGATGCGGAGCCGGTCCAGCGACGGGCGCTCGCGCGCCCACACGTCGTGCGCTGCCGCCAGCCGCTGGCCGGCGGTGTCGCCGTCGCCGAACGTCACGACCTGGTGGACGCCGTCGCTTCCGACGACCAGCGCCACCCCGTGCTCGTCGCGCAGGCCGAACGCCAGGCTCTCGTCCGTGGGCGTGCGGGCGCGCACGTAGTCGCGTGCCGTCAGCGCCAGCCACGTCTCGAAGCCGCTCCGCAGGTCGGAGAGGGGAACGTCGTGGCTGACGGGCCGGGCCTCCTGGTCCAGCCACCGGGACAGGTCGTCGTCCGCGGGCGGGTCGCCGGGCCTCATCGCGCCGCGCATCGGCATGAAGCCGCACAGGCAGAGCTCGCGCGCGGCCAGGTCGCCGTCCTGCCGCACGAAGGCCGCGCACAGCTGGCCGGGGCCGGCGAGCATCAGCGGCAGCACCAGCCGGCCGCCAGGGGCCAGCTGCTCGGTCCAGGCCGGCGCGAGGTCGTCAGTGCTGGCCGTGACGATCACCCGGTCATACGGCGCTGCCGCCGGCCAGCCAGTGGCCCCGTCCGCCGCCCGCACCTGGACGCCCGGCATGCCGGCGGCGTCGAGGTTCGCCCGCGCCCGCGCGGCCAGCTCCGGGTCGATGTCCACCGTGACCACCAGGCCGGCCGGCCCGACCAGGTGGGCGATGAGCGCGGCGTTGTAGCCGGTTCCTGCGCCGACCTCCAGGACCCGGTTTCCCGGCTGTGGGCGCAGCAGCTGCAGCATGATCGCCATGATCGTGGGCTGCGAGGAGGAGCTCAGCGGGACGCCGCGGTTCCCGACCTTCGTCATGATCGCGGAGTCGTCGTAGACCTCGTCCAGCGGCCGGCCGGGCAGGAACCGGTGCCGCAGGACGGCCCGGAATGCGCCGGCCACCGCCGGGTCGCGCAGCGACCCCGTCGACTCGAGCTGCGCGACCAGCTGCTCGTTGCGGCGCACAGCCTCCTCATCGCCCGTCGGCACTCCCCCAGTTTGCTACTCGGCCAGGCGGCGGAGGATCTCGAGGTTGGCCGCATCCGGCCCCTTGCCGTCGAAGCCGGGGACCTCGAGGATGAACGGCACGTCCGCCAGCCGGGGGTCGTGCAGCAGCGCACGAAAGCCCTCCTCGCCGATCTCGCCCCGGCCGATGTTCGCGTGCCGGTCGCGGTTGGAGCCGAGCCCGGTCTGCGAGTCGTTGCAGTGCACCACCTCGAGCTTCTCCAGGCCGATCACGCGCTCCCACTCGTCGAGCGTGGCCCTGGCCGCGTCGGGTGTGCGCTCGTCGTAGCCGGAGGCGAACGCGTGGCAGGTGTCGAAGCAGACGCCGATGCGCGGGTCGCCGACCGCGTCCATCATCGCCCGCAGCTCCTCGAAGCGGGCGCCCACGCAGCCTCCCATCCCGGCGTTGTTCTCGATGAGCAGCCGCGCGGACCCGGGGTCGGCCCGCTCCATCACCCGGCGCAGGTGTTCGGTGATCTGCGGAAGCAGGTGCTCGAACCCGGCTCCCTTGTGGCTGCCCGTGTGGAAGATCACGCCGTTGATCCCCAGCCTGTCCGCCGCGGCCAGGTACCCGGCGAGCGTGCTCTCGGAGCGCTGGCGGAGCGTCGCGTCGTCGCCGGCCAGGTTGATCAGGTAGACCGCGTGGAAGTAGAAGGGCGGGCGTCCCGCCGCGTCCGCAGCCTCGCGGAACCGCTCGACGCGGTCGTCGTCGAGCTTGGGCGAGCCCCAGTAGTTGGGCGGCGTGGGGTGGACCTGGATGGCCGCGGCGCCCATGGCCGCCGCGCGCCCGAACGCGAGGTGGAGGCCGCCGGAGGAGTCGACGTGAGCGCCCAGGATCGGCACCGGACAAGTCTCGCGTAATGCTCAGCCCCGCCGCCGGGCTGCGCGAGCCGGGCTCACGAATCGGTACATTCCGTGCGGACGAATGGTCTACCTGATGTCCGACCTGGAACTCCCGCTCCGCGACCGGGTCTACCGGGAGCCAGATGGGCCGCACGTGGCCATCGTTCGCGGCCGCGACCTGGACACCGCGCTGGACCATCTGGACGCCCGGCCCGACTGCCGGGCGCTCGCCGTGATCGGGTTGACCCGCGAGGTCCCCGACCTCGAGCTGCTGAGCGGACGGCGCCTGCTGGTGGTCGACGGCGACCGGGCACGCATGCGCGAGTTCGCCGAGGCGGGCATGGCCGCCGGCGCCGAGGTCGAGTGGCTGTACGGCGAGCGGCCGGACTTCGACCGCGTCGCGACCTGGGCGCTTCCGGTCGGCGCCGTCATCCTGGCGGCCGGGGCTGCCAGCCGGATGGGCAGCAACAAGCTGCTGCTGGAGGTCGGCGACCAGCCGCTGGTCCGCCACGTGATCGAGGCGGCGTCCGAGGGCGGCTGCCACGTGATCAACGTGGTGTACGCGGACGAGGCGGTGCGGGAGGCGATCAAGACCGCCGCCACGTGCGTGCTGAACCCGGACCCCTCGCGCGGCCAGTCCTCGTCGCTACGGGTGGGCCTGCAGTCGCTTCCGGAGGAGATCGCGGGTGCGCTCGTCATGCTCGGCGACCAGCCGCTGGTCGGGGCCCGGACCGTCGGGATGCTGCTGCGCGCGTGGCGACGCGAGGGCTCGCGGCCGGCGGTGGCGGCCAGCTACCCGCCCCGAGGCTCCTGGCTGCCGCCGGTGCTGCTCGATCGCTCGCTCTGGCCCGAGGTCATGTCACTCCAGGGCGACGCCGGGGCCCGGCAGCTGTTCGATGAGCGGCCGGAGTTGTTGGATACTGTTCCGGCCGTCGGACGGCCCGACGACGTCGACACGCCCGATGACTATGCCCGAATCGTCCACCTCTTCCCTCGACCGAATCAGGGCTGAGCAGCTCGCCACCCTGCATGCACGGCTGCCGGAGGTACTTCGGACCAACGCGTTCTGGCGGCAGCGCCTGCACGACGTCGCCGGCTGGGACGACTTCGAGCGGCTGCCGCTGACCACGAAGGCGGACCTCGTGGCCGACCACCAGGCCAACCCGCCGTTCGGCACGAACCTCACCCGACCGGTCGAGCGCTACGTCCGCATGCACCAGACGTCCGGCTCCAGCGGCGGCAGGCCGCTCCGCTGGCTCGACGACCGCGAGTCGTGGGCGTGGTGGCGGCGGTGCTGGGCGGACCACGTCTACCGGGCGGCTGGGGTGACCGCGGACGATCGCGTGTTCCTCGCGTTCTCGTTCGGACCGTTCATCGGCTTCTGGTCGGCCTTCGGCGGAGCGGAGGAGCTGGGCGCGCTCGCCATCTCGGGCGGGGCGATGACCACCGAACAGCGGGTGCGCACCCTGGTGGACGTGGGCGCGACCGTCGTCTGCTGCACGCCCACCTACGCGCTGCGCATGGCCGAGGTGGCCCGCGAGATCGGCGTCGACCTCGCCGGGTCGGCGCTGCGAGTCGCCGTCCACGCCGGTGAGCCGGGGGCGTCGATCCCGGCGACGCGCGAGGCGATCGAGCGCGGCCTGGGGGCGCGGTGCTTCGACCACACCGGCATGACCGAGCTGGGGCCGACCGGCGTCAGCTGCTCCCAGCGGGACGGCGTCCACCTGAACGAGTCCGAATTCATCTTCGAGGACGTCGACGGCGAACTGGTCGCGACGAACCTCGGCCGCTGGGGCTCCCCGCTGGTCCGCTACCGCACGGGCGACCGTGCGGAGCTCAGCCGCGAGCCGTGCTCCTGCGGCAGCCCGTTCGTGAAGGCGGTCGGCGGCCTGCGCGGCCGCGTGGACGATATGTTCACGGTGCGCGGGGTCAACCTCTACCCGTCGCAGCTCGAGGACATCGTCCGGCGCCACCCGTCCGTGGTCGAGTTCGTCATCGAGCACCGCCGCGTCCGGCAGATGGACGAGGTGACGCTCCTGGTCGAATGCGCCGACGGCGAACCGCCGCCCGAGCGGCTGGGCGCCGACCTGCGGCAGGCCCTCGGCGTGCGCATCGACTGCCGGGCGGTACCGGCGGGCAGCCTGCCCCGGGCCGAGCTGAAGGCGCAGCGGCTGCGGCGGATCGTCCAGGACTAACGGGGGTCGGTGAGGCGCTCTCTAGCCGCCGGCTTCCTTCCGGCTCGCGCGCAGCACCACCATCGACCGGCCCTGTACGTCGACGCCGGGGCCGGCCACCAGGGCGCCGCTGTTGCGGTCGTCCGCCGAATCGACCGCCCGCGTCCAGATGCGGCCCTCCGGGATGATGAACGTCTCCGGCTCCCAGTAGGCGTTGAACACGACGAAGAAGTCGTCGTCCGTCACCGGCTGGCCGTGGACGTCGGTGCCGGCGATCCGGCGGCCGTCGAGGAACGCCGCGGCCGACTTCGCGTACCCCGTCTGCCAGTCGGCTGAGGTCATCTCGACGCCGTCCGGGCGGCACCAGCGCACGTCCTCGACCTCGGGGGCGCGCGTGTCCCGGCCGTGGAACCAGCCGCGACGCCGGAACGTGGGATGCTCCCGCCGCAGCTCGATCAGGCCGCAAACGAAGGCCAGCAGATCCCGGTCCATGTGCTCCCAGTCGAGCCACGAGATCGAGTTGTCCTGGCAGTACGCGTTGTTGTTGCCCTGCTGCGTCCGGCCCAGCTCGTCGCCGGCCACCAGCATCGGCACGCCCTGGGACAGCAGCACCGTGGCGAGGAAGTTGCGCACCTGCCGGTCGCGGAGCGCATTCACGTCCGGGTCGTCGGTCGGCCCCTCCACGCCGCAGTTCCACGAGCGATTGTCGTCCGTCCCGTCGCGGTTCCCCTCGCCGTTCGCCTCGTTGTGCTTGACGTCGTAGGACACGAGGTCGCGGAGCGTGAACCCGTCGTGCGCGGTGACGAAGTTCACGCTGGCGAAGGGCCGCCGGCCGCTGCGCTCGTAGAGGTCCGGGCTGCCGGTGAACCGGTTCGCGAGCTCACCCAGGCGGCCGTCCTGGCTCCGCCAGTAGTCGCGCACGGTGTCGCGATACCGGCCGTTCCACTCCGACCACTGGGCGGGGAAGTTGCCCACCTGGTAGCCGCCCGGGCCCACGTCCCACGGCTCGGCGATCAGCTTGACGCGGCTCACGACCGGGTCCTGCTGCACCATGTCGAAGAACGCGGACACCCGTTCCACCTGCCCCCAGGCGCGCGCGAGCACGGTGGCCAGGTCGAACCGGAACCCGTCGACGTGCATCTCCTCGACCCAGTACCGGAGGCTGTCCATGACCAGCTGGAGGACGAACGGGTTGCCCACGTTGAGGCTGTTGCCGGTGCCCGTGAAGTCCTCGTACGAGCGGGGGTCGGCGGGGGACAGGTGGTAGTAGGCGCGGTTGTCGAAGCCGCGGAACGCCAGCGTGGGGCCCAACCGGTCGCCCTCGGCGGTGTGGTTGTACACCACGTCCAGGATCACCTCGAGGCCGGCCGCATGCAGGTTCCTTACCATCTGCTTGAACTCGCGGACCTGCTGGCCCGCGTCGCCGGTCGAGGCGTACTCGTTGTGGGGCGCGAAGTAGCCGATCGTGTTGTAGCCCCAGTAATTGCGCAGGCCGAGCGCCTGCGGCCGGTCGCCCTGAGTGAACCGGTCGTCCTGCACGAACTGGTGCACTGGGAGCAGCTCGACCGCGGTGACGCCGAGCCGGCGCAGGTGGTCGATCACGGGCTCGCTGCCGAGCGCGGCGTACGTGCCGCGGCGCTGGGCGCCCAGATCGCTCCGCTGACGCGTGAAGCCCTTCACGTGCAGCTCGTAGACGACCGTCTCGTCGAGCGGCGTCTCGGGACGGCTGTCGTCGCCCCAGTCGAACGTCGGGTCGACCACGATGGACCGCGGCATGGCGCCGGCGCTGTCGTCGTCGCTGCGCGAGAGGTCCTCGGCCGGGTCGCCCCGCCGGTAGCCATAGACGGTCGGACCCCAGCGGATGGCCCCAGCCAGAGCCCGAGCATAGGGGTCCATGAGCAGCTTCGTGGGGTTGCAGCGCAGACCCTGGTCCGGCGCGTACTCACCGGCGACCCGGTAGCCGTAGCGCAGGCCCGGACCGATGCCGGGCAGGTAGCAGTGCCAGCAGTCGCCCGTGCGCTCGGGGAGCTCGATCCGCGTCTCGGTCCCCTGCTCGTCGAACACGCACAGCGAGACCGCGTCAGCCACGCTCGAGAAAACGGAGAAGTTCGTCCCCTCGCCGTCGAACGTCGCCCCGAGCGGGGTTGGGCGGCCCGGCCAGACGGTCCCGGGCTGGGTCGTGATCGTCCAGGTGCGCATCGGACGTCACGCTACTCCCTGCCGTCTGAGCCGCCCACGAGGATTGTGCGCGTGCCTTTGGCAAGGCCTTGAGCAGGTGAGTCCTGGCTACGCCGCCAGCCAGCCATGGATGGCTTCGGCGGCCGCGGGGAGGTCGCTCACAACGAGGTCCGGGACAATGGCTCCCGCCGGCAGCCGCGCTCCGTGGCTGATCCAGAGCGTCGTCAGCCCGGCCGCCCTCGCGCCGGCTATGTCACGGTCGAGAGAGTCGCCGACCATGATCGCGCTGCCACTCCAAACGCCGAGAGTCGCGACTGCCCGGTCGAAGATCGCGGGGTCCGGCTTCCCGGTTCCCAGGTCGCCCGACACCAGGACGATCTGGAAGCGGTCGCGAATCCCTGTCGAGTCGATCTTCTCGTGCTGGAGGTCCGACGGGCCATTGGTGACCAGTCCCAGCCGCGGCCCTGGTCCGCCACGCAGGCCATCGAGGATCGGAACCGCTCCGTCCAGCAGCCGGTAGCGGGAGCGCCTGATGCGACGGTACCGCTCGGAAAGCGATCGGGCCATGACCGTGTCGTCGACGTCGAGACTCGCCAGCGCGCCTTCCCACGCCAGGCGCCGGTACTCGGGCAGCCACGCCGCCAGCGCTCCGGCCTCGGTTCCCGGGCCAGGCGTATCGGAGACCAGCCCCTCCCACGAGCTGATGCCGACCCGCGAGCAGTAGGGGTAGGTGGATGACGCCCCCCAAAGGCTGCGCGCCTGCTCACGGATCGCTCGCGACAGCATCGCCGGAGCGACACCGACACTGCCAGCAGGTTCGCAGGCGAGCAGCATCGCCTCCTCCACCCACGGTTGGTCCTGCAGGAGTGTGTCGTCCAGGTCGAACAGGACGGCCTTCAAGGGCCTGCCCTGGTGCGAGACTCGCAGCCCCAGCAGCACGAACGACCCGGTGGGCTGCCCGCATGGGCAGCCCACCGGGGACGCCCGTCAGCCCTTGAGGGACCCGCTCGCAAGGCCGGCAACGATCCAGCGCTGCACGATCATGAACAGGACGATGGCCGGGACCGCGCTCACGATGCTCGCGGCCATCAGCTGGTTCCACAGCGGGAGCTGGTTCTCGGCCAGGTACGACTGCAGGCCCACGGCGACCGTGCGCGTGGCGGGCGACGTCAGGACGCTCGCGAAGAGCACGTCGTTCCACGCCAGCAGGAACGAGAAGACGAACGTTACGACCATGCCCGGCACGGCGAGCGGAAACGTCACGTAGCGCAGCACCTCGAACCGGTTGGCGCCGTCCACCAGCGCCTGCTCCTCGATCTCGACCGGCAGGCTCGCAATATACACGCTCAGCATCCAGATCGAGAACGGCAGGGCGAAGGTCATGTACGTGAGCACGACGCCGAAGTAGCTGCCGACGATACGGATGGACAGCGCGTGCTGAACGATCACGTAGATCACGAACAGCGGCAGCAGGAGCAGCACCCCGGGGACGGTGTGAGTCGCCAGCAGCGAGACCCGGAACGCGTTGCGGAAGCGGAACCGGAACCGCGCCACCACGTAGCCAGCCCCGAGCGCGAGGACCGACGCGAACACGCCGGTCAGCGCCGCGATCAGCAGGCTGTTGCGCAGGTAGACTCCGAGGTCCACGGTCCGCCACATCTCGAGGAACGTCTGCCAGTGCAGCCGCCGGGGCACGACCACGTCGCCGGCCGTCACCGCGTCCTGCAGCGAGACGAGCACCATGTAGACGACCGGCAGCAGCACGAACGCCGCGTAGGCCAGGGCGAGCAGGAAGCGGCCGGCCTCCCGCGCGGGCCGCCGGGCGCCCAGCGCCGGACGCGTCGCGATGACTGCCATCAGTCGCTCTCCCCTACGCGCGCCGCGCGCAGGTAGATCACCGCGGGCGTCAGCATGATGAACAGCGCCACCACGGACATCGCGGCCCCGAGCCCGAAATTGAATGTGATGAAGGAGTTGACGTAGATGTTCAGCGGCAGCACGTTCACCTGGTCGGGTGGGCTGGATCCGAACATCACGAACGGCAGCGTGAAGTTGTTGAAGTGGTTGATGGTCGACAGGACCAGGGCCAGGCCGAGGGTGCCGCGGATCAGCGGCAGCGTCACGTGCCGGAACACGCGCAGGCCGCGAGCGCCGTCGATTGCCGCCGCGTCGTACAGCTCGGCCGGGATGGTCTGCAGCGCGGCCAGCGTCATGATGTAGATGAACGGCCAGGCGGCCCACACGTCGGCGATCACGAGCGCCCACAGCGAGCGCGGCCCGATCAGCCAGAACGTGTCCCGCGAGCCCAGGTGCAGCGCGGCCAGCAGCTGGTCCGCGACGCCGGTTCCGTTCATGAAGATCAGCCGCCAGAGGACCGCGTTCACGAATGTGGGGATCACGTAGGGCAGGAGCATCAACCCGCGGAAGACTGCGCGGCCGCGGAGCGGGCCGTTGAGGAGCAGAGCCGCGCCCACGCCGATGGGAGTGATCGCGATCGTCGTCAGGAGTGAGAACGCGACGCTCGCTTTGACCGAGTCGAACAGCGAGCTGGAGAAGGCGCCGCTCGGCGACAGGGTGTCGATGTAGTGCTTCAGGCCGACGAACGGCGCGTGCAGCCAGTCGCCTATCGAGTACTCGTTGAGACCGGTGAGACTGATGTAGAAGGCGGCCGCCATCGGGACGAAGACCACGATCGCGAGCAGGGCGAGGCTGGGCGCCATCAGCCAGTACGGGGCCCGCAGCGGCGAGCCCCTGGTCCGCCGGGGCGCGGCGACCGCGAGACCCGGTACGGGCTCCGCCGCCGCCGGCCGCTCCTGCGTGATCATGCGCTTAGAGCGACGCCTGAAGCTGCTGGTTCGCCTGGGTCAGCGCCGCCTTCAGGTCGTCCTTGCTGTAGCTGCCCGTGACGCCGATCTGCTGAGCCATCTTGTTGATCGCCTTGCCCAGCACCACTTCGAGCTGCAGCCACGACCCGAAGAACGGAGTCGGGTAGGCCTTGAGCTCTGCGTCGTACAGGGCGTCCCAGGGCGTCAGCTTGGCGTCGGGGTACTTTGTGAACGTCTCCAGCACGACCGGCTGCTGCGCTCGCAGCTTGAACAGCTGGTACTGGATGTCCGGGCTGGTCATGACCTTGATCAGCTCGAGCGCCAGCTGGGGATTCTTGCTGTATTTGAAGATCGTCAGGTACTGGCCCGACACGAAGCCCTGGGCGGCCTTGCCGCCCTTCGGGATCGACTTCATGCCGAGCGGCACGGTGGGCCCGTTCGTGTACGCGTACTTGCCGGCCACCGCGCCCTGGTCGTACGTCGGGATGCCACCCGGGCCGGTCATCACCTGCATGCCGATCTTGCCGCTGGCGAAGGCCTTCTGCTCGTTGGCGCCCTGGAACGTCGCGTTCTGCGTCGAGGCGATCTTGAACTTCGCCATCCAGTCGAGCCAGAAGGCGCACGCCTCGACCGACACGTCCGAGTCCAGCAGGCCCTTCTTGCCCGCGTCGTCCATCAGCTTGCCGCCCATCTGGGTCACGAAGAGCCAGATTTTGTGCCAGGGGTCGAAGCCGTCGGCGGGCGACATCGCCGTGCCCCAGACGTCCTTGCCGTTCGAAATCTCCTTGGCGGCGGCGACGAAGTCATCCCACGTCTTCGGCGGCTCCTTGATGCCGGCCGCGGCGAACAGCTCCTTGTTGTAGACGAACGCGTACGGGTTGCCGGACCAGGGCACGCCGATCAGCTTGTCCGGCGAGGGCCCGCTCATCGTCAGCTGCGGCTGGAAGAACGCCGACTTGCCGCCCAGCTGGCTCCACATGGAATCGGTGATCGTCTCGAACGAGCCGCTGGCGTACGCGGTCGGGACGACAGTCGAGCCGAACTCGAAGACGTCCGGTCCCTCCTTGGCCGCCGCGGCCGTCTCGAGCTTCGTCTGCTCCTCGGCGGCCGACGCGTACGTGTCCCAGGTGAACGTCGAGCCGGGGTTCTGCTGCTCGAACTTCTGCTTGATCAGGTCCATCAGCTGGGACTGCTGCTGCGGGTGCGCCGTGTCTTTGCTGTTGTACACGACCAGCGTGCCGGGCTGCGCCTTGGTCTGCGTGCCGGTACTCGACTGGCTCGACGAGTTGCCACAGGCGGCCATGATGCCGGGGAAGCCGGCAGCCAGCGTGCCGGCGCCGGCGACCTCCAGAAACCGGCGACGGGTCAATCGCAGGTTCGCGCTCATCGCTCTCTTCTCCTCTCTTCCCGTATTACTCACCCGCCGCAGCCAGCGGCCGCGCGCTCGGGCCGGGCACGCGCCAGTGCGATTCCCTGAGCACGAGGTGGGACTCCAGCACCACGTGCTGGCCGGCGCCGCCGCCCCGGCCGGCGAGCAGCAGCTGCCCGGCCACCTCACCGAGCTGCTGGGCCGGCTGCTGGATCACCGTCAGGGGCGGCGCGACCAGCGCGGCCCAGTCGGCGTCGCCGTAGCCGACCACCGCGATGTCGTCCGGCCAGCGCAGACCTCGCTCCTGCAGCGCCCGCAGCACGCCCGACGTGAGGATGACGCTGCTGCTGAAGATCGCGTCGGGCCGCTCCAGCCGGGACAGGAGGTCCAGCGTCGCCAGGCGGCCGTGCTCGTGGGTGAACGGCACGCCGCGCACGAGCGCCGAGTCGGGCTCGATGCCGGCGAACGCGAGGGCGTCGCGGTAGCCGCGCAGGCGCTCGCGCGCCGTCCCCACGGACGCCGGTCCATTGACCAGCGCGACGCGGCGGTGACCGCTCTCGATGAGCAGCCGGGTCGCCTGGAACGCGCTCCGGTGGTTGTCCATCACCACCCGACTCAGGGTGGCCGACCCGCCGTCCCGGTCCATCAGGACGACGGGCGTGCCGCTCGCCGAGAGCCGGGCCGCTGCGTCTGGGACCGGCCCGCACGGCGTCATCACGATTCCGTTCACGCCGGCGCGCACGAAGGCCGCCAGGAGCTCCTCCTCCAGGTCCGAGCGCTCGTCGCTGGAGCCCTCGATCAGCAGGTGGCCGCCGGGCCGCAGCACGCTCCGCAGGCCCGCCAGGGCGCGCGAGAAGAACGAATTGCCGGTGTCGGGAACGATGACCGCGAACGTGAGCGGCCGCGTTCGGGCCCGTCCGCGCCCGGCAGGCCGATACGCGAGGTCGTGGATGGCGGCGTCCACGCGCCGGCGCAGCTCGTCGCTCACCGGCCGGGGGCCGCCGTTGACGACGTAGGACACCGTGGCCAGCGAGACGCCGGCTCGCCGCGCCACGTCGCGCATCGTGGCTGGGAGGGGACCGTTCACCGATTTGTTAGATGCCTCCGCAGCCTAGCACGGCGGTCGTGGCACGTAAAGCACCCCGGGGAGACCATCCTGTTTTATCGAAAGTTCGCGTCGGCCGGCGAGCCAGGCGGCCGGCCGCATGCGGTCATGATCGCCGCGAGGCGCCGCGACCCCGTCTGCCCGGCGAGCCTGCCGCTCGATCTCCGGTCGCGCTTGGACGCGGGTCAGCCGGCCGGCGGCTCGGACACGGCGCGAGCGCCGGACGCGGCGCCGATGCGCTGCTGGCGTGCCATGCACTCGGCTCTGCGCTCGACCAGGCCGGCATGGTCGAGGATCTCCACGGCGCGGTGGAAACACGCCTCGAACCCCGAGGTGTCGCCCATCCTCGCCCACAACTCGCCGAGCTGCTGGTAGGCCATCGCCTGGGCGACCGTCTCTCCCATGCGGTGAGCGTGCTCGACGGCCTGCACCGTCCAGTCGACCGCATCCTCCAGCCGGTTCCTGCGCTGGTTCAGCTCGCCCATGCTGAGCATCGCGTGCGCGCGCGCCGACAGCACGCCCAGCTCGTCGTAGTGGTCGAGGGCCGCGCGGATCATCTCCTCGGCTCGCTCCCAGCGGCCCGCGCGCATCAGGTGCACGCCGTAGTCGTTCTCGGCGCGGGCGAGGTTGGCGCTGACCGGTCCGCGCACGTCGTGCTCGGTCCGGTAGAAGTGCACGGCTCGCTCCATGTAGTCCAGCGCTCGCCGGGTGTCGCCGGCCTGACGGCAGCCCTCGGCCAGACCGTGGTAGATGTTCGCGAGGCGCGCCAGCTCGAGCCGGGCGCCGGCCACCTCGATCGCCTCCCGGTACTGCTCGATCGCGGCCCGGTGCTCGCCGCGCTGGAGGCGGTACGTCCCCAGGTGCTCCAGCATCCGCGCCTCGACGTGCGCCTGGCGCTCGTCCAGGGCGCGGTAGCGCTCCAGCGCCTGATGGCCGACGTCCGCCGCGCCCGGGTCCTGCAGCAGGTACAGCGCGGCGGCCTCCCAGTCCATGGCCTCGGCCGCCAGGAGCGGCTCGGAGACCCGGAGGAGCAGGCGCCGCGCTCGGCGGTACAGGACCAGCGCCCGTCCGGGCGCCTGGTTGAGGACCGCTCGGCCGGCGTAGTACGTGGCGATCGCTCGCGTCCGCTTGGTGCTGTTCACGGCGCGCAGCAGCTGCGCCGCGAGGTCACCCAGCTCCCGCCACTGCTGCTGCTCCTCCAGCTCGGCTAACCGGTGCTCGCTGACGTCGGCCAGCGCGGCCTCGATCGAGATGTTGCCGAGGCGTCCGACGATCTGCCGGAGCTTCGCCAGCGTGGGCCGGGCGCGGCCCGTCTCGAACAGGTGGACCGCCTGCCTGGTCATGGAGTCGCCAGCCACCTCGGCCAGCGCCAGGCCCGTGTCCAGGCGAGCGCGCTTCAACGCCTCTGCGTTGACCGCCACTCCCCGATCCCTGCGCTGCGAGCTTCCGCGCGCCACACTGTCCTCGCTCGCCACGTAACCCGCTCTGCAGTGTAGCTTTTCGCACGGGGGCGTCAAGCGACAGACTGCAACTCGTTTGCTTGACATGTGCAGCCACTCATAGACTGGCCGCAGTGGGGCGAGGCTTGTCACGGCTGTGCGTGCGGGGAGATAGGTAGGTCCTCCCCTCGGCACCCTGACGCCTCGCCCCCTAGCTGAACCCTAGACCCCGGGTCCCTGCGTATCGGCGAGGACGATGGTGGCGGACGCGGCCAGCGCGAGCGCCAGAGCCGTGGCCGTGAAGAGCAGCATACGAACGAACTTTCCCATTTGCGATCTTCCTCCTGTCCCAGCGAGAGCGTGCGCAAACGTGCGACGCCAGACATATTTCGACAACGCGTCAATGGGAACCAACCAACTCTTGGTTAAGCCTCGACAAAAGGTGGAGTACCTGACCATCGCCCCGTCTCACCGGCGTCAGTCGTGCGTCAGCCTGCCGTCTGTGTCGCGGAGTACGCTCCGCCCATGCAGCTGAACGACGACGTGCATGTCCTGGAGCTCCCGATGGTGCGCGATGGTCAGACGCGCATCCTCAACCTGACCTGCATCCTGGACCCCTCCGAGGGGCCGACGCTGGTGGACACCGGGCTGCCGGGGCAGCTGGAAGCGATCACGAGCGCGCTGGCCGACGCGGGCGTCGGCCTGCGGGATCTGCGGCGCATTGTCCTCACCCACCAGGACGTCGACCACGTCGGATCGCTGCCCGACCTGGTCGAGGCCACCGGCGCTCGGGTGCTCGCCTCCGAGGTCGAGGTGCCCTACATCGACGGCACCGAGCGGCCGCGCTACGACCGGCCCGAGTTCCTGCAGGCGTTTCCGCAGATGGCGGGCTTCCTCGATCGCATGAAGCGGATGCGCGTCGACGAGGCACTCGCGGACGGCGCCCGGCTCGACATCGCGGGCGGCGTCCGAGCGGTCGCCACGCCCGGGCACACGATCGGCCACCTGTGCCTGTACCTCGAGCGGACCCGGACGATCATCGCCGGGGACGCGCTGACGGCCGAGGAAGGCCGGCTGCAGGGGCCCAGCCCGACGGCGACCGCCGACATGCCGACGGCCGCGCGTTCGGTCGCCCGGCTCGCCGAGCTCGACGTCGACGCGATCGTGTGCTACCACGGCGGAGTCGTCGTGGACGACGCGGGCGGGCAGCTGCGCCGCGTCGCGGCCGAGCTCGCGCCGTAACCGCACACCAAGCGACTACTGTTAAGAGCACTTTGCACGCTGGGGGGCTGCGCCGCATCGAACGCCGGCTGGCGGTCGCCCGGGGCGACCTGCCGGCCGACCTCGTGCTGCGCGGAGGCAGGGTGCTCTCCGTCTTCACGCGCGAGTGGCTCGACACCGACGTGGCCGTCTCGGACGGCCACGTCGTGGGCCTCGGCGTCTACGACGCCGAGCGGGTCCTCGACCTGCACGGCGCGCACCTGGTGCCTGGGCTGATCGACGCGCACGTCCACATCGAGTCGTCCAAGCTCACCCCGGACCAGTTCGCGCGTGCCGTGCTGCCGCGCGGCACCACCGCGATCGTGGCGGACCCGCACGAGATCGCCAACGTCCTCGGCTCGGACGGCGTCCACTGGGTGCTCGACACCCTCGACATGCTGCCGCTCGACGTGTTCGTGATGGCGCCGTCCTGCGTGCCCGCCTCGCGCTTCGAGTCGGCCCGGCAGGAGCTCAGCGCCGGCGCCATCGCCGGCCTGCTGCGGCGCCGGCGGGTGATCGGCGTGGCCGAGATGATGAACTTCCCCGGCGTGATCGCCGGCGACCCGGCGGAGCTGGCCAAGCTGGAGACCGGCCTGACCGACCACGTCGACGGACATGCGCCGACGGTGACCGGCCGGGCGCTCAACGCCTACGTGGCCGCGGGCATCGCCTCCGACCACGAGGCCACCACGCTGGAGGAGGCGCGCGAGAAGCGCCGCCTGGGCATGGCCATCATGCTCCGCGAGGCGTCCAACGCGCGCAACCTGGTGGACCTGCTGCCGCTGGTCAGGGAGTACGGCACCGAGGGACTGATGTTCTGTACGGACGACCGCGAGCCGGACTTCATCGAGGCGGAGGGCCACATGAACCAGATGGTGCGTGTCGCCGTCGCCCACGGCGTCCGGCCCGAGGACGCGCTGGTGATGGCGAGCTGGAACCCGGCCCAGTTCCACGGCCTGCGGGGCCTGGGCGCCATTGCGCCCGGGTTCCAGGCCGACCTGGTCGTGCTGGACGATCTGGTCCGTTTCGAGCCGCGCCTGGTCCTGAAGCGCGGCCGGGAGCCCGTGTTCGGCTCCGTACCGGTCCCGGAGTGGGTGTGCCGCACGGTGCGTCCGGCCCGGCTGGAGCCAGGCTCGTTCCGCGTACCCGCGTCCGACGGCGCACGTGCGCGCGCCATCCGGATCATTCCCGGTCAGCTGCTGACGGCCGAGCAGGCGGTCGGGGCCCGGGTGGTCGGAGGCTGCCTCGAGGCCGACCCCCAGCTCGACCTGGCCAAGGTCGCCGTCGTCGAGCGGCACCACGCGACGGGCCGGGTCGGCGTCGGCTTCGTGACCGGCACCGGCCTGCGCGAGGGCGCGTTCGCGTCCACCGTCGCGCACGACGCGCACAACATCGTGGTGGTCGGGATGGACGACCGCTCCATGGCCGAGTGCGTGGAGCGACTGGTCGAGATCGGCGGCGGCATCGTGGTGGTGCGCGCCGGCCGAGCGGTGGACGACCTGCCGCTGCCCGTGGCCGGGCTCATGAGCGACCGCCCGCTCGCCGAGGTGGCCCGTGGGCTGCGCCGGCTGGAGGCGCGGCTGCGCGACCTCGGCGTCGGCCTGGAGGCACCGTTCATGGCCCTCAGCTTCCTGGCCCTGTCGGTGATCCCGCGGCTCAAGATCACCGACCGCGGCCTCGTCGACGTGGACCGGTTCGAGGTCGTGTCACCGGTGCTGTGAGCCCTTCACAACAGTACGGTCGCGTATCCGTGCCGTTACGGGGTCCTGGACGTCGTTCGGCTGGAGTAGGCGTAAAACTCAATCCAGTATATAGTTTGGCGTCACGGCCATGCACCAAACTACATTGGGTATTTAGTTTCATGCGTCGAGACGCGGCGGAACTGCGCAGAGCGTTGAGCGCGCTCGCCGTTCGGCAGGCGGGGTACTTCACGGGCGAGCAGGCGAGGGCGGTCGGCTACACGCACCAGGCGCAGCGGTACCACGTGGAGCGCGGGAACTGGACGCAGGTGGGCCGGGCGCTCTTCCGGCTGCCGGACTGGCCGGAGCGAGAAGAGGACGTGTACGTGCGCTGGTGGCTGTGGAGCCGGCGCCTCGGCGTCGTGTCGCACCAGTCGGCCCTGTCGGTGTACCGGCTCGGCGACGTGAACCCCGCCTTCGTGCACCTCACGGTGCCGCCCGGGTTCCGGGCCCGGGACGCGGCCGTCGTGCTGCACCGGGGCATGTTGACGCCAGAGGACGTGACCGAGCGCGAGGCCGGCTACCTGATCACCACGCCCGAGCGCAGCCTGCTGGACAGCGCGGCCGCCGCGCTGACGCAGGAGCAGGCCGACGCCGCCGTCGCCGACGCGGTCGACGAGGGCCTGGTCGTGCCGCGCCGTCTGCGGGAGCGGGCGGACCGGTTCGGCGAGCTGGCGGCCCTGCGGATCGAGCGCGCCCTGAGCGGGATGGGCCGCTGATGCAGCCGCGCGACTACCGGACGCCGCTCGCGCTGCGCGACGGCCTGGAGGCCAGCCTGAGCGCGGAGGCGCTCATCCGGCACGTCGACCCCAACCGGCTGCGACGGCACGTCGCGTTCGAGCGCCTGCTGCTGCGCCTGGCCGCGGACACGCCGGCAGGCGCACCGCGCTGGGTGCTGAAGGGGGGCCAGGCGCTGGAGCTCCGGCTCGGGCTGCGGGCCCGGGCCACGCGCGACCTCGACCTCGCGTTCCTGGAGCCGCTCGACGACGGCCGGCAGGCGCACTCGTGCCTGGTGGAAGCGCTCGCCGAGGACGTGCAGGGCGACTTCTTCACGTTCGCCGTCCAGGCGCCCCGCCCGCTGGCGGCGGATGGCGGCGGGCGGGCCGGCTGGCGGTTCGCGGTCGACGCGCGGCTGGCGGGCCGCACGTTCGCAGCGCTGCGCCTGGACATCGTCGCCCGCGCCGAGGAGCTGGCGGGGGGCACCGAGCCGTTCACGTTCCCCTCGCGCCTGGCGTTCGCGAGGTACCCGCCACAGGTCACGGTCGAGGCGGCCTGCCTGACGCAGCAGGCCGCGGAGAAGCTGCACGCGCTCACCCGGCCGTACGAGGACCGGCCCAACACGCGCACGAAGGACCTGGTCGACCTCGTGCTGCTGATCGAGAACGGCCTGGTCGACCGCGAGCGCCTGGGCGAGCGGGCCCGGACGGTCTTCGCCGTCCGGCGCACCCACGAGCTGCCGGACGACCTCCCGTCGATCCCCGCCGCCTGGCGCCAGGACTACGCCGCGCTGGTCGCGGGTCTCGACGTCGAGGCGACCACGATGGACGCCGCGCTCGAACGGGTGCGCTCGCTGTGGCGGTCGTGCGTGGTGCTGGCTCCGCGGGGCCAGTAGGGCTCGGACGAAGTTCGACTCGCGAAGGCGGCGCTCAGGGCAGCAGCCGGCGCAGCAGCTTGCCTCCCTCGCTGCGAGGCACGCGATCGACGAAGGACCACCGGCGCGGCACCTTGAACGGGGCCAGGCGCTCCCGGCACCAGCCCTCCAGGTCCGCCTCGGTGGCGCCCTCGGCCACCACCCAGGCCGCGACGACCTCACCCCACGTCCCGTCCGGCCGCCCGGCCACCGCGGCGTCCGTCACGGCCGGGTGCGCGCGCAGCGCCGCCTCGACCTCCTCCGGGTGGACGTTCTCGCCGCCCGTGATGATCGTGGCGTCGCGCCTCCCCAGCACGGTCAGCACGCCGTCGTCGAGGCGCCCGAGGTCGCCGGTGCGGAAGCGCTCGCGGGAGGGCGACGGCTCGATCCCGGGCGTCACGTAGCCGGGTGACACCGACGGCCCGGACACGACGATCTCGCCGTCTTCGATCGCGATGGAGGCGTGTGGGCAGACGGTGCCGGCCGTTCCCGCGAGCTCGGCCGCCCGGCCCGGCGGCACCAGCGCGACCTGGGAGCACGTCTCGGTCAGGCCGTACGTCGGGCAGACCGGGAGGCCGAGGCTGGCCCAGTGCCGGACCTGTGCGCCGGTCGCCGGCGCGCCGCCGACCAGGATCGCCCGCAGCCCGCGCAGCTGCTCGGCGCCGCCCGCCTCCAGCAGGCGCGCCAGCATCGTCGGCACCACGGACAGCAGCGTCGGCCGGTCCGCGCCGATCGCCTCGAGCGCGGCGCCCTCGTCGAAGCGCGCCAGCGTGACCAGCGGCTGGTTGCACACGGCGGCCCGCAGGAACATCGCCAGGCCGCCCACGTGGTGCGGGGCGAGCAGGGACAGCCATCGGTCGGACTCGCCGGCCCCCAGCTGCCGCCGGCAGCCCTCGGCCGATGCTACGTGGTTGGCCAGCGTCAGCCGGACGCCCTTGGGCACGCCGGTCGTGCCCGAGGTGTACAGCACGCAGGCATCGCCCGCCGGCCCGGTGTGCGGGTCCTGGAGCCGCTCGGGCTCTCCGTCGCGGACCAGGAGCGCGGGCCGGCAGTCGGCAAGCACCCGCTCGACCTCGGCGGCCGGCCAGCGCGGGGAGATGGGCACGATCGCCGCGCCGGAGCGCAGGCAGGCGTGCAGCAGCGCCGCGAGACGGATCCCGGCGGGCTCCACCACGGCCACCCGGCTGCCCGGCAGCAGGCCCAGCGACTCGAAGCGCCGTGCCCACGTGTGGGCGAGGTCGTCCAGGTCGAACCACGTCACCCAGAAGCCGGCCGACCGGTCGGAGACCGCACGGCGAGGACCGTGCCGGCGAGCCAGCTCGCGCAGCGGATCGGCTACCATGGCAACCATACTAGTGACTGCTCTAGGAGTGATTGCTTGAACTGGGCCAGGAGCGGCGAGTACGAGGACATCTGGTACGACACGGCCGACGGCATCGCGAAGATCACGATCAACCGGCCCGAGGTCCGCAACGCGTTCCGCCCGAAGACGCTCTTCGAGCTGAGCCAGGCGTTCAACGTCGCGAGGGACGATCTGGGGGTCGGCGTCATCATCCTGACCGGGGCCGGAACCGAGGCGTTCTGCTCGGGCGGGGACCAGCGCATCCGGGGCGACGACGGCTACCGCGACGACCAGGGCGTCGGCCGCCTCAACGTGCTCGACCTCCAGGTCCAGATCCGGCGCACGCCCAAGCCGGTCGTGGCGATGGTGGCCGGCTACGCGATCGGGGGCGGCCACGTGCTCCACGTCGTGTGCGACATCACGATCGCGGCGGACAACGCGCGCTTCGGGCAGACCGGGCCGCGGGTGGGCAGCTTCGACGGCGGCTACGGCTCGGGGCTCCTGGCGCGGATCGTGGGCCAGAAGAAGGCGCGCGAGATCTGGTTCCTGTGCGAGCAGTACGACGCCCGGCAGGCGCTCGACATGGGCCTGGTCAACCGCGTCGTGCCCGGGAGCGCCTGGAGGAGGAGACGGTCGCCTGGGCGCGCAAGATGCTCCAGCACAGCCCGCTCGCGCTGCGGATGATCAAGGCCGGGATGAACGCGGCGGACGACGGCCTGGCCGGCATCCAGCAGCTCGCCGGCGACGCGACGCTGCTGTACTACCTGAGCGAGGAGGCGCAGGAGGGCCGTGACGCGTACGTCCAGAAGCGCAAGCCCGACTTCGCCCGCTTCCCCAAGCGTCCCTAGCAGAGCCCGTGTCTGGTGGCTGGCCGCGCGGCCGGCGACGCTGGCTGCGGCGGTCTCGCCCGTCCTGGCCGGCACCGCTGTGGCGGTCCACGACGGCGCGGTGCGGAGCCTGCCCGGCCTGGGCGCCCTCGTGGTCGCGCTCGCCATCCAGGTCGGCACGAACTACGCGAACGACTACTCGGACCACGTGCGCGGCGCTGACCGGAAGCGCGTCGGGCCGCTGCGCGCCGCGTCCTCCGGGATCGTCGCGCCCCAGCACGTCCGCGCGGCGGCGTTCAGCGCCTTCGGCGTGGCCGCCGTCGTGGGCGTCGCCGTCGCGCTCGCGACCAGCTGGGTCCTGATACCGATCGGCGCCGTGGCGGTCGCGGCCGGCTGGCTCTATACGGGCGGCCCCCGGCCCTACGGCTACGCGGGCCTGGGCGAGGTGTTCGTGTTCGTGTTCTTCGGCCTGCTGGCCACGGCCGGGACGACGTACGTGCACGAGCTGGAGGTCCCGCCGGCCGCGTGGGCGGCCGGGTGCGCCACCGGCTTGCTGGCCTGCGCCATCCTGGCGATCAACAACCTGCGGGACGTCGAGACCGACGCCGAGGCCGGCAAACGCACGCTGGCCGTCCGACTCGGCCGGCCGGCCACCCGGGCGCTCATCGGAGCATTCCTGGCCGGGGCCCTGCTCGTGCCCGTGGTGGTCGTGGCCTTTCGCTGGGCGTCACCCTGGGCGCTGCTCCCGCTCCTCACGGCCCCCGCGGCCTTCGCCGTGGTCCGGGCCACGGCGTCGGCGGAGGCGCCCGTGCTGATCCGCGCGCTCAGGCGGTCGGCCGTCGTGGAGGTGTGGTGGGCCCTGCTGTGGACGTTGGGGCTGCTGCTGTGACCGACAGGTGATCCGCCAGCAGGGCTGCGACGGCGGCCGGCTGCTCGACGTGGGCGGCGTGTCCCGCGTCAGGGACGATCGCGACCCGGGCGCGGGGGAGCGCCTGCGCCAGGCGGGCGGCGAACGCGACGTAGCGCTCGTCGCGGGCTCCCGCGATCACCAGCGCGGGGGCGTCGACGCGCGCGAGGCGGTCCCAGAACGGCTCGGTCGCGCCGGCGCCCATCCCGCGCAGCTGGGCGGCCAGCCGCGCCGGGTCGTTGCGGCGGCGGCCGGCGTCGAGGCGCTGCAGGACGGCCGGTCCGCGCCGGGCGAGGCCCGCGAACAGCGGCAGCCCGGCCCAGTACGTCGCGAACCAGTCGATCCCGTCGCGCTCGATGCGCTCCGCAAGGGCACGGTCGTCCTCCCGGCGGCGGTCCCGCTGCTCGCCCTCGAGGCCCGCGTGGGCGCCGATGGTCGCCAGCGTGTGCACTCGGCCCGGTTGGTTCGCGGCGACGAAGAGCGCGATGCGCCCACCCTGCGAGTAGCCGACGAGGTCGGTGCGCTCGACGCCCTCGCGCTCCCACACGGCGAGCAGCTCGGCCTCCGCCTCCGCGAGCGTGGCGCCTGCGACGTCCGGTGTGAGCCAGCGGCGGTCGCCGGGCACGAGCGACCGCAGCTCGTCCCAGCTGTCGCCGTGCTGGCTGAAGCCGTGCACGCAGGTCACGATCCGCATGGCTGACGGTCAGCCTACCCAGGCGTTCGCAGCCACGTTCGTGGACGAGCTGGCGCGATGCGGGCTCGACGCGGTGTGCATCGCGCCCGGTTCGCGCTCGGCGCCGCTGGCGATGGCGTTCGCCCGCCACCCGTCGATCCGCGTCTGGATGCACCTGGACGAACGCTCGGCCGCGTTCTTCGCGCTCGGGATGGCAAAAGCGTCGGGCCGGCCGGCCGCGCTCCTCTGCACGTCGGGCACGGCCGCCGCGGAGTTCCACCCCGCGGTGATCGAGGCCCACCACTCGAGGGTGCCGCTGCTCGTGCTGACGGCGGACCGTCCGCCCGAACTGCGCGAGGTCGGGGCCAACCAGGCGATCGACCAGGCCCACCTGTACGGGGCGGCCGTGCGCTGGTTCTTCGACCCCGGCGTGCCCGATGTCGAGCCGGACGCGCCCACGCGGTGGCGCAGGCTGGCCGCTCGCGCGCTCGCCGAGGCCTCGGGCGGGCCGGCCGGCCCGGTGCACCTCAACCTGCCGTTTCGCGAGCCGCTCACGCCGGCCCCGGGCTCGGTGCCGGCGGCGGTCCCCGCAGCCGGGGCGCCGGCGAGGGTGCGCCATCCGGCGACGCCCCCTGACGAGGCGACGGTCCGGGATCTCGCGAGCATGCTCGGCGCGGCGCGGCGCCCGCTGGTTGTAGCGGGCGAGCTGCGCGGCGGTGCCGAGCTGCGGGCGCCGCTCGACGCCGTGCTGCGGCGACTTGACGCGCCGCTGCTGGCCGAACCGACCTCGCAGCTGCGCCGGCGATGCGCGACCGGCCTGGTCGAGGCCGGCGACGCGCTGCTCCGCGACGCCGCCTGGGCGGAGGGGCACCGGCCGGACCTGGTCCTCCGGCTCGGCGCGCCGCCGACGTCGAAGCCGCTGAACCAGTTCGTGGCCGCTGCCGGTGGCCCGCTGGTCGTGGTCGACGGCGATGGCTGGCGGGACCCCGAGCAGCGGGCAGCCGAGTTCGTTCGCGGCGACCCCGCCGTGCTGCTGTCCGCGCTGGCGGCGCGGCTGCCGGAGCTGGCGGGTCCGGTCTCGTGGCGGGAGGCATGGGTCGGCGCGGGCGCGGCGGCCGCCGCGGCGCTGGGGGACGCGCTGGCCTCGTCGCGCATGCACGAGGGCCACGCGGTCCGCGCGCTGGCGGCAGCGCTGCCGGAGGATGCGCAGGTCGTGATCGGGTCGAGCATGCCGATCCGCGACGTGGACACGTTCTGGCCGGCCGCGGCGCCCGGGCAGCGCTTCCTGGCCAACCGCGGCGCGAGCGGGATCGACGGGCTGGTCTCGACCGGCCTCGGCGCCGCAGCCGCGGCGCCGGGCCTGCCCACCGTCGTGCTGCTGGGCGACCTCAGCCTGTACCACGACATGAACGGGCTGTGGGCCGCCCGCCGTCACGGGCTGCGGGCAGCGATCGTGGTGCTCGACAACGACGGCGGCGGCATCTTCGGCTTCCTGCCGCAGGCCGAGCACCCCGACGTGTTCGAGGAGCTCTTCGGCACGCCGCTCGGGCTGCGCATGGCCGACGTCGCCCGGCTGTACGGACTCGCGTTCCACGAGGCGCGCGACGCGGCGGCCCTGCCCGGCGTGCTCGGCGGGGCGCTGGCCGGCGAGGGCGTCGCGCTGGTCCGGGTGCCGTTCGACCGCGCGGGCAGCGTGGCCGGCCACCGGGCCTGCTGGGCGGCGGTGTCGGCGGCGCTGCGGTCGTCGCGTTAGGAGGAAAGCGCTCCGAGCAGGACGCGCAGCTTCAGGCGGGTCTCCTCCAGCTCCGCCACAGGGTCCGAGTCCGGCATCATGCCGTTCCCGGCGTAGAGGCGGGCGCCGTCCTCGAACAGCAGGCCGCAGCGGATGGCCACCGCCAGCTCGCCGTCGCCGGCGGCGTCGATCCAGCCCACCGCCCCCGCGTACCAGCCCCGCTCCATGCCCTCCAGCTCGGCGATGAGCCGGTGAGCGGCCGGCGCCGGAGCGCCGTTGATCGCCGGTGTGGGGTGGAGGCAGGCCGCCAGGTCGAGCAGGCCCGGCGCCGGCTCGCGCAGCTGGCCCTGGACGGTGGTGGCGAGGTGCTGGATGTTCGTGAAGCGCACGATCTCGGGCCCCGTCACGCTGAGCGAGCGGCAGGCGGCACCGAGCGCCTCGGCCACGTGGCTCGCCGTGACCCGGTGCTCGGCGGTGTCCTTGGCGCTCGCGACCAGTGCCGCGGCCAGCGCCTCGTCCTCGTCCTCGTTCTCGCCGCGGGCGGTGCTGCCCGCCATCGGCTGGCTCGTGACCGCGGAGCCGGAGCGCCGAAGCAGCAGCTCCGGGGAGGCGCCCGCGAACGCGGTGCCGTCGCCCCCCGCGACGACGTACGTGAAGCAGGAGGGGTACGCGCTCCGGAGCGCGCGGGCCACGCGTCCCGCCGCGACGACCCCGTCGCCGCGCGCCATCACCTCGCGCGCCAGGACGACCTTGGCCGCCTCCCCGGCGCGCAGCCGGCGCGCGGCCTCGGCCACGGCCGCCATCCACTCGTCCTCCGGCCGCACGGGCTCCACCGCGAAGCGCCGGGCCGCGGGGGCCTCCCACGCCGCGGGCTGCTCCAGCAGCTCGAGGTCGCCGGCCGCGAACGTCCGTCCGCGCACCCGTGTGACCGCCAGCTCCGGGACGCGGAAGAGCAGCGCGGGGAAGCCGCGCCAGGCGCCGCCGGGGTCTCGCCCCGGGTCGAACGCGAAGCCGCCGACGGCGAGCTGGCCGTCCGTCCACCGCCCGGCGCGGCGCCACAGTCGGGCGGCGGCGGCGAGCCGGTCCTCGCCGGTCTCGACGTCCAGGCGCCGTCCGGCCCCGTCCTCGAGCGCGGCGCCGTCGGGGGTCGAGACCAGGTCGAGGCGGCGCCCGATGCCGGCCACCGAAACGGCGTCGGGCATCGGCCGCTCCACCAGCATCACCTCGTGGCCCGCCGCCCGAGCCGCCGCCACCAGCTCCGCGAGATCGGGCGTGCGGTCGAGCTCCTGCGGAGTCACGCCGATCGCTCGATCCGCTCCCGTGCGGCGCGGAGCAGGGCCCGCTGGAAGTGGTGACGGACCAGTGTGCCGCTGGCCTCCAGCAGGTCGCGGAACGTGCCCAGGAGCTGCCGCTCCGCATCCGCCGCGGGGAGGCCCTGGGCCTGGATGCGCTCGCGTACGTGCTGGTCGAACAGGTCCACCGCCCTGCGCGCGGTCCGCTCGACGGAGGCGGCGTGGTCGGCGGCCAGCTCCATGAGGGCGCCGAGCGGCACCCCCGCCTCCATCAGCCTGAGCCCGGCCGCCAGGACGTCGAGGTCGTCGGCCGGGTAGCGCGGCTCGTCGGCGCCGGCGACCGGCAGGAGGAGGCCGGCCTGTTCGAGCGCGCGGAGGAGCGGCACGGCGACGCCGCTGCGCGCGGCCAGCTCGTCCAGAGCCAGGGTCTCGGGTGCCGTCGGGGCCGTCACCGCCTCGACGAGCGCCTCGTCGGACGACTCCAGCTCGCCCTCCAGGAAGCGCCGGATCACCGCCAGCGTGAACCCGCGCTGCTGCAGGTCGCGGATGCGGCGCAGGCGCTCCAGGTGGTGCTCCGCGTACCACGTGACCCGGCCGTCGCGGCGGGGCGGGTCGAGCAGGCCCTTGCCCTGGTAGAAGCGGATCGTGTCGACCGCGACTCCTCCGGCCTGGGCCAATTGTTCGATCCGATACTCCACGAGTGAACACTCTAAAGGTTCACTCGGGCGCTGCGGGATCAGTCGCTAGCAGGCCTGACCGCCGCTGGCAGGTCGGTCGCCGAGGGTGAGGCTGAGCTGGACGGTGCCGCCGTTGCGAAGCGTGGTCAGCTGCACGGTGTCGCCGGGGTTGTGCACCTGCAGCACGCCGCCGAGCGTCTGGCCGTTGTTGAGGCCGGTGCCGTCGATCTTCTCGATCACGTCCCCCGTCTGGACGCCGGCCTTCTCGGCCGGGGTGCCCGGCAGCGCCCGGTCGACCACCACGCCGTAGCCCTGCAGGTCCGGGCTGCTGGCCAGCGCGTCTTCGATCGCGCGGAAGCACACGCCCACATAGGGGTGACCGGGCTGCTTGCCCTGCACCAGGCTCGGGATCACGCGCTGGAGGACCGCGCTGGGGATGGCATATCCGATGCCGTTGGCGTTCGTGTTGCCGGCTGTGATCATGCCCACGACGTGGCCGTTGCCGTCGGCCAGCGGTCCGCCCGAGTTGCCGGGATTGATCGCGGCGTCGGTCTGGAGCACGTCGTTCAGGTTCTCGGGCTGCGTGCCGCCGCCGCCCCCGACCCCCGAGAGCTGGCGGTGCAGAGCCGAGATGATGCCGACCGTCACCGTGTCGAAGCCCGAGCTGCCCTGTGGGCTGCCGACGGCCACGACCGGCTGGCCGACCAGGAGCCTGGTCGAATCCGCGAGCTGCGCCACCGGCAGCGTGTCGTTCACCTTCAGGACGGCGACGTCCTCGATCGGGTCGGCACCATGGACGTCGACCGTGTAGTGGCGCCCATCCGGCATGAGCACCTGGACCCGGCGGGCACCCTCCACGACGTGGTTGTTCGTCAGCAGGTAGCTCGTGCCGCCCTGCGCGCTGATGACGAACGCGCTGCCCTCCTCGTTCGTGGTTCCGCGGCTCCCGGTGACGCCCGTCGAGATGACGAGGCCGACCGCAGGGCCCAGCACCTGCGCGGCGTGCGCCGCGTCGAAGCCGGCCACGCTCGTGGGCCCGACCGCGGCGGCGGTCGCCGGCGCCGGCGGAGCGGCGCTGGCCGAGGGGGACCCGGCGGCCTGGGGCCGGCCGGGAGATGGGGAGGGAGAGGCGGCCTGGCTCGAGCAGGCGGCGAGGACGAGCGTCGCCAGCAGCGCCGGCGTCGTCGCGCGCAGACGGTGGCTCATCTCTCTCCTCCGCGAATCAGCGGTCGCTATCCGTACGTGCTCCAGTAGTAGAAACGGGTCAACCAGAGCACGTCTCCGCGCATCGCCGCCGCGTACGCCTTCACCGCCGCCACGTAGTCCTGGCTGTGGTTGTAGCGGAGGATCGCGCGGTCGTAGTCGCCGGGAGCGCCGTTCCTGGACAGGAGGAGGGCTGCCGCCTGGATCGAGTCGCGCGAGCTCATGATGTCGCCGCCGCCGCCGTACTCGCGGAAGGTGTCGGGCAGGAACTGCATCGGGCCCAGCGCGCCGGCGCTGGAGGGCCCGAGGTTGCGGCCGAAGTCGGACTCGATGTAGTTGATCGCGGCCAGGTACGTCCAGTCGATGCCGGTCCGGGTCGCCGCCGCGCGATAGTAGCCGAGGAGTCTGTCGATGGGCTCGGAGTCCGCGAACCGCTTGTTGAACCTCGGATGGACCGTCTCGCCGGGGTCGATCCCGACCAGCCGCCACAGGGCGCGCAGGCCCTGGTCGGCCTGGCTCAGCTCCGCGGCGTGCGCGCCGCCGATCAGCGGGAGAGCGGCGCTCTCCACGTCGGTCCGGGACGCGAGCGAGTAGACGAGCCCCTGCTCCTGGCGGATAGCGTCCCGGAACGAGAACTCGGCCTGCTCGAGGGACAGGTCCGCGCGGAGCTGGTCGATCGCAACCGCCGTGGCCGGGCGAGAGCGCAGCTGGGTGACCTGGGTCGAGGCCGCGTGGACGGCATTCGCCGCGGCCGTGAGCTGCGAGGCGACCTGATGACCGTCCGCGGCGGAAACGTCGAGAGCCGCCGCGGTCGCGCTCGGCAGGAGGCTGCCGAGCGCGATCAGCGCGGCGAGGTGCCGGATTGCGATCAGGCCGAGCGCACCCCTTCGTGTGGAGCGGTCTCGGGGCGCGGCCGTCCGAACTCCTCCGCGGTCGAGGGCGGAGCGGTCGGCATGTCCTCCGGATACGGGTCGGCGTCGTCCGGGAAGCGAAGCCCGACCGAGTCGAGCAGGCCCTTGATCTCGTCGCCCACGAGCTCGCCCTGTGCGATCAGCGCCTCGGCCGCCTGGTCGATGGCCTCGCGGTTCACGTACATGAGCCGCCAGCAGTCGATGTAGGCGGCGCCGAGGACCTCTGCGACGGTGCGCCTGGCGATCGGGCTCTGCAGGACCGCCCCCGTGCGGCTTCCGGTCTCGAGCAGTCCTCCGCCGACCAGCTCCGCGGCGGAGATCAGGTACTGGCCGATGTTCACCGCCTTCTTGGCGATCTCGGGCGGCAGCTTCTCGGCGCCCATGCCGACCAGACCCACCATGTGGCAGGCCTCGGCCGTCGCGCTCCTGAGGTCCGAGAACACGCCGTTGCTGTTCTCGCCGTAGAACACGCGCTCGCAGGCGATCGCGCCCAGGGAGTGGCGGACCTCGGCCGCCATCTGGGACCGGAACTTGAACATCTCTTCCTGCTCCGCCGCGACCCGGTGATGCCCGCCCGACATGCCGCGCACCTTGATCGAGAGCCGAACGTGCGCGTGCTCGGGCTTGTAGAAGGTCGCGGCGACCGCGTGGCCCAATTCGTGGCGGGCAGTGGCGAGCGACTCGCGCTCCGTGTACTCGAACGGCTGGACGAGGCCGGCCTCGATGTTGCCCATGGCGTCCCGGAGGTCGCGCCAGGTGAAGCTGCCGCGCCCGTCCTCGAAGGCGTACATCAGCGCCATCGACGTCGCCTGCTCGATCATGGCCGGCGAGTAGCCCTCGGTGATCCGGGCGAACTCCTCGCGCCGCGACGGCAGGTCCAGCTCGGGATCGTGCGCCTTCTTGCCGAAGTAGAGGTCCGCGATGTCCTTGCGGTCCTCGCGCATCGGCATCCGGAAGATGATCTGGCGGCCGAACCGGCCCGGGCGCGTCACCGCTTCGTCCAGCACCGACGGGCGGTTGGTGGCGCCGACGAAGAACAGGTTGTAGCGAGGCGGCCTGAGCTGCGGGATGCGCAGCGCGATCCGCGTCCCGTTGAACCGGATCTCCTGGGGGACGAACAGGCCATCGAGGGTGAGGTTCACGAACCGGCGGAAGGCCTTCTTCAGGAAGCCAGCGTTGTCCATGCCGTCCATCTGGACCAGCAGCATGTTCAGGCCCATCCGGAAGCCGCCGAACATGCCGCCCATCCCGCCCATGCCGCCGCCGCCCATGCCTCCCCGGCTCTGGCCCAGCGCGTCGAACTCGTCGATGAAGACGATGCAGCCGGCCCAGCGCCTCGCCAGCTTCTTCGCGGCGCGCACGCACATGTAGACAGCGACCATGTCCATGCCGATGAACATGCCGCTGTAGGCCGCGCCCGAGCTGACGATGATCGGGGTGTGCAGCTCGGTCGCGATCGCCTTGGCCAGCATCGTCTTGCCGGTGCCTGGCGGGCCGACCATCAGTACGCCGCGCTCCCGCTTGCCGCCCGCCTTCACGTACGTGCGGCCCTGCTCGATGAGACGCAGGATGCGCTGCATCTCGGCGACGGCCGACTTCTGTCCGCGGACGTCGGCGAGCTTCACGTCGTAGTTGGCGTCACCCGGCCGGTACGTCTCCCGGCCCATCCGAGCGAACAGGAGGAACGGGCCGAAGAACAGCGCGAAGTTCGCGAGGAACAGCGCGCCGAGCTGCACCACGAGCAGCAGTCCCTGACCGACCAGGCCCACGAGGGCGCCCAGCGCCTCGACGAAGCCGAGGCCGAACAGGTAGAACGCGCCGCCGAAGTACAGCAGCAGCAGGACGCCCAACACGGTGGCGCGGCGCCAGAAGATGTAGCGGTTGGTCTCGAGCGTCCGCTTCGCAGCGGTGGGCTCGTCCGCAATCCGCTCGCTCAGCACCAGAGAGCGCCGGACCCAGCTCAGGAGGCCCCGCAGGATCACGAGAGCGGCCAGCGCGAACAGGAACGAACCGATAGGGCCCCACTGCAGCAGCAGCCCGTAGGCGAATGCGGTGGCGGCCATCACCACGGCGAATATCCAGAAGACAATCATGGCGGTACTCGCACTATACCCGTGCCTAACCGCGAGGCCGTCAGCGAGTTGTAATGGCCCTCCGCGCCCGGTCGGCCCTTCGTGGCCGGGTGGCGAGGAACAGGACGACGAACAGCCCCACCAGTGATACGAGGTCGCCCGGACTGTACGCCTGGGGAAAGAAGCGTCCGACCAGTCCGGGGAACTGGATCCAGTCGCCGAGCCAGCCGAGGCGAGTCCCGGACCCCATGACCCCGTACTGGGCCCAGGTGCCGACCGCTCGCAGCTGCGGCGGCCCCAGGTGCACGGCGGCAGCTGCCACCGGCATGTGGCCGCCGTTGGCGAGCGTCACCAGCAAGTTCATCGACATGCCGGCCGACACGATGAGGACGCCCGGCAGCTCGTCGCGGTGCCAGATCGTCCAGGCGATCAGCACGGCCAGCGAGAGCGCGAACGCGGGCGGACCCAGGGGCGACGTGCCGAGCGGCGACCGGAGCAGCAGCTCCCGGACGGCGAAGGCGGCGATCACGACGAGCGGCCAGTGCAGCCGCCGGCCGAGCAGGTTGGACAGGCTGCCGCCGGTCAGGAGGCCGGCGACCAGCCCGAGCACGCCGCCGGCGATCAGGAGCATCGGTCTCTGCGCCCCCGGCCTGCGCTGCCTGGTGTTGCCGGGTCATCCAGGTCGGATGAGGTGCTTCCGCCGGCGGAAGTACGTCTCCGGCCTGCTGATTCGGTGCTGTCGCCCGCGGATGCACGAATCGTGCCCTGCGCCGCCCAGGGGGAGCCGGTGTCAGCCCGCAAGCTCCCCTTCGCCCGAACCCCACACCGGACGATCCCGCTCCTCCGGGCGGCCCGGTCCGACACCACTATGCGTCGTCCCCTTCCGCCGCCAGGCGGGCCGCCGTCGCGACCATCATCCGGACGCCCGTCGCGAACGACGCCTCGTCGATGCGGAACGTGGGGGAGTGGTGCGCCGGTGCCACCTCCGCGTCGGGCGGGCGGGCGCCGATCATGAAGTAGCAGCCGGGGATGCGCGTCAGGAACTCCGCCATGTCGTCGCTGACCGTCAGCGGGGCGCCGAGCCGGCTGGCCCGCTCGCCGACCAGGTGCTCGGCGACGTCCAGCACGGTCGCGGTCACGTTCGGGTCGTTGAAGACCGGCACCGTGCCGTGCACCAGCTGGAGCTCGGATCGGACCTGGAACTCGGTGTCAGCCTCCAGCAGCAGGTCGCCCAGCCGCTGCAGGGCCTCCGCGCGCAGCTCCGGCGTGAACGTCCGCACGCTGCCGCGAACGGTCACCCCGCGGGGCACGATGTTCCACGCGCCGTCGGTGCGGACGTCGCCGACGGTGCAGTGACAGCCGGTGCCGTCGAACTCGAGCCCATCCACCACCAGGTGCAGGCGCTCGAGCAGGAAGGCCTGGGCGGAGATCACGTTGCCCAGCCGCTTCATCATCCCGCCGTGGCCTCCGGGCCCGCGCATGACCACCTCGAAGGCGTCGGAGCCGGCCCACAGCAGTCCTGGCCGCGTCGTCACGGTGCCGCTCGGCAGCCAGGACGCCATGTGCAGACCGATCGTCACGTCCGGGTGGTGCTGGTCGAACAGGCCGCGGGCGATCATCTCGCGGGCGCCGCTCACGATCTCCTCAGCCGGCTGGAAACAGAAGAGGTAGGAGCCGCGCAGGTCCTCGACCCGGCCGGCGAGCGCGCGCGCGGCGCCGAGCAGGATCGCGGTGTGCGCGTCGTGCCCGCACGCGTGCATGCGTCCCTCGTGGCTGGACGCGAAGTCGACTCCGGACTCCTCCAGGATGGGCAGCGCGTCGATGTCGGCGCGCAGCATCACGGTCCGTCCGGGCCGGCCCGTGTCGAGCACCGCCAGCGCGCCTGTGTCGGTCGGGCACTCCCGGACGTCCAGGCCGATCTCCCGCAGCCGGGCCTCGATGAACCGCGAGGTCTCGTGCTCGGCGAACGAGACCTCGGGGTGGCTGTGGAGGTGTCGTCGGGTGTCGACGACCTCGTCCAGGACGTCGCGAGGCGGCTCGAGGTGCGCGGACATGCCCAAACAGTAGGGCAAGGGCGAGACCGCTAGACGATGGGCCCGAGGTTGTATCCGCGCGGCGTGGAGCGCAGGAGCTTCGCGCCCAGGTCCGGCTCCAGCTCGTCCAGCTTCCGGCGGAGCGTGAGCAGGGCGGAGTGGACGGTCGAGCGCGCCGCGTTTGGCCGGAACAGCCCGGCCGCGATCAGTTCCCCCGCGGTCACGGCCTTGGAGCCCTGGGCCAGGTGGATGACCAGAGCGGTCTGCTGGGAGGTCAGGCGGATCTCCCTGGTGCCCATGCTCATGGTGCGGTGCGTCGGGTCGAAGTCGAGGCGTCCGAAGCGGTAGTTGCCGGCGCGGCCGGTGCCGCCCTCCACGAGGCGGGCCGCCAGGTCCGAGTAGATGTGCGCCATCGTGGCGTTGCCCTTCACGAAGTAGCTGCTGGCCCCCAGCTCGTATGCGCGCCGGATGGCCGCCGCGCTGCTGGCGGCGGCCGACAGCACCACCACCGCCAGTCCGGGGTGGTTCTGCCGGATCCAGCGGAGCAGCTCGAAGCCGGCCTCCTCGCCCTCGTCCAGCACGAGGTCCAGCAGGACGCCGGCGACGCGCTCGTTCGAGAGGATCACCTGCGCCTCGTCGGCGGACCCCGCGACACGCGCCTGGTAGCCGAGGTCGGTCAGGTCCAGCCGGAGCTGCGCCTGCATCGGCGGCTCGTCCTCCACCACGAGCACCGACGATCCCAGCAGCTCGGCGGGCCGGTAGACCTCCAGGCCCGGGGGCAGAGGCGGAGGCGCGTTCCGGCCCCGGGTTCTCAGAACCAAGGCGTCAATCGCCGACAATTCATCACTGCCTGGATCTGGCGCAGCATGCCTTGCGGGACGCCGGTTTGCAAGTACCAGTGCAACCGCGCTGGTTCCTGTCGTCCCCGCCTGTCAAGCGCGGACGGCGCCCGTGAGCGAAAATACTTTACAAACTTAACAATCGTGGCGCGATCGAGTACTCTGAGCGTGTTGCGGTACCGGAGTTCTACGAGCGCATCGTGCACGAGGTCGTCGATTCGACTGTCGAAACCGCACACGGCGAGCGTGCCGGTCACGACCGGCGGCTCTTTGCTTTCCTGATGGCGTCCGGAAGCAGCGCGTACAGGTCCGCGCGGTCGTCCGCCTTGCTCATGTACCCCACCACGTCGGCGTCGTCCGGGCGGCTCGGGAACACGGGATATGCGGTGTAGAAGATGACCGGCATCGTTGTGCCCTGGGCGCGCAGCTCACCCAGGAGGGCCCACCCGTCCATTGGTTCGGGCAGCATCAGGTCCACGATCGCCACCTCGGGTCCGTCGGACTGCGCTCGCTCCAGCGCCTCGGCGGCGTCCTCCGCCAGTGAGACCCGGTATCCCAGCAGCCGGAGGTCGGTCTCCAGGATCACGCGCCACGCACGTTCGTCATCGACCACCAGCACCCTGGTTCCCACCAGGTCGGGAGGTGGCGGATGCAGCGGCTTGGGCGGCGTGAACGACACGGCTTTGGCGCAGTATACGGAGGCGTAGATGGATCACAGGCAGCGCCCGGCGCGGGCCACGGCGGCGTTCCCGGAGCGGCGTGCGATCACGCTGCGTCCCGGCCTGCACGGCCGGCTGGTGGGGGCGCTGTCGAGCTGTGCGTCCGAGGCCGACCTGGTGCAGGTGCTCTCCGACGAGCTGCGCCCGCTGTTCGGCTACGACACCATCGACCTGCAGGTGCTGGAGCGCGAGGGCTGGTACCACAGTCTTGCAATCGAACGCGGCGTGTTGCGGGACGTCCGCAGACTGCTGCTCGTGGAGTCGTTCGTCGCCGACTGCTATCGCGACCCGAGGGTCCGCGTGGTCGAGCATCCCGATACGGGTTCGTCGCGCCGGCGGCGCACGTCGATCTGGGTGCCGGTCCTGCACGGCGGCAGGCCCATCGGCGCCGTCAGCTATGAGCTCTCCGCCCGCCGCGAGGTTCCGGCCGACGAGCTCGCACTGCTGGAGGCAGTGCACGCGCACCTCGGTCCGATTGTCAGCAACGCGCACCTCAACGAGCTCACTCGCAACCAGGCGGTGAGCCTGGGCGCGCTCAACGCAATCGCTCGCGCACTCTCCGCGACACACGACGAACAGGGCGTCGTCAGCGCGCTGCTCCACACACTGGGAGCGCTGATCCCCGTGGACCAGATCGAGCTGGCGGTCCTCCGCGACGGCTCCCGAGCCCGCCTCCTGGTGTGCGGCCCCGGCGCGGACGTGGGGAGCTCGTCGGTGCCCGCCGGGTCGCGCCGGCTCGACTGGGCCCGGCCCGTTCTGGAGAGCGGTCACGGTGAGCTGGAATGGGACGCCGGGCCGGACGCGCCGCTCCGCTCGTCAGCGACCGCGCCGCTCGTCGAGGGAGGGTCGGTGCGGGGCGCTCTGCGGACCCGGACCCGCCAGCCCGGGGCGTACGAGGAGTCCACCCTGGCCTTCCTGCAGCAGGTCGCGGACCAGGCGGCGCTGGCGCTCCGGAACGCCTGGTCGTACGAGGCGATCGAGGCGCAGCGCAGGCGGCTCGAGGTCGTGAACGCGGTCGGCCGCCGCCTGGCGTCGACGCTCGACCGCTGGTCGACGATGCGCATCCTCCGCGAGGAGCTGGCTCGCTACCTGCCGTTCGACGTCTTCGCGCTGGCCGCGGTGGCGGAGACGCCCGACGGTCCCGTGGCCGAAGCGTACGTATGGGACAGCGGGCGGGAGGTGCCGAGCCCACCGGTGCCGCTGGCCTCGGCCGGCCCCTCACGCGAGGCGTACGAGACCGGGCAGCCGGTCCTCATCCGTCGGGCGACCTGGGCGCGAGCACTGGAGACCAGGCGCCGCGCCGGCGGCCGGCGGATCGTGGGGGAGGGCGTGGTCGTCGATGTCACCCGCCCGGGCCGCCACCAGCGGGTGGTGGCCCGCTCCCTGATCTGGGTGCCCGTCCGCCACGGCGAGGAGATCACCGCGCTGCTGACGATCCAGTCGTACCGGGCCGACGTGTTCGACGAGTGGCACGCACAGGTGCTCCAGGACGTCGCCACCTACGTCGGGCTCTCGCTGGCCAACGCCGAGCACCTGCACGCCGCGCAGGCCGATCGCCACCGGCTGTCGGCGCTCCACCTGCTCGAGCTGAGCGTCGCGGGCGCGGCGGACGAGGCCGAGATCACGCAGGCGATGAGCCGGGCGATCGGATCGTTCCTGGACGCGCGGATCCTCGTCTTCGCGTATTTCGACCAGCGGAACCGTGTCACCGGCTACTGCGCGGACAACGGTGTTGTCCGGTACCTCGAGCCGGTCGAGATGGACCGCACCAGATTCTTCGGACGCCTCACCGAAGAGCGGACGACCATCGCCGAGGCCGTGCCGAACGAGCTCCGAAAGCCGCTCCCCGGGGAGGGCTGGCCGACCTGGGGCCCGCTGATCCCGAGCCAGATGCTGCTCGTGCCCCTGTTCAACGAGAACCGGGTGGTCGGGGCGGTGTCGGCCCAGCGCATGACGGAGACCCCGTTCACGCCCGAGGAGATCCAGCTCCTGGAGAGCGCGGCGCCCGTGATCTCGATCGCACTGCGCACCGTGCGGCTGCTGCGCATGAACGAGACGGCGCAGGCCAACTCGCTGCGGCTGCAGATGGTTGCCGGCCTCGCCGGGCACGACCTCGACGGCGTCCTCGCCAGCGTCGCGGAGCAGGCGCGCGAGATGATGGAGGCGACGGCGGCCGCCTGCTGGGCCTTCGACGACGAGGGCCGCGTGGCCGCTCAGGCCGTGCGCGGTGTCGGCGACCCCGGGCGCGTGCTGCGCTGGTCGGGCCGCACCATCGCCCGCACCTGGACCGAACCGCCGCAGGGACCGGTCGCCGGCATCCGGGGGCGGACCGGCTGGGCGCTCGTACCACTGTGGTACGGCGACCGGCTGGTGGGGGCGCTGGGCTCCCTGCACGGCGCGAGCGGTGTGGGCGAGGCCCTCGCCGCGATCGGCGACTTCGGCCAGCACGCCGCGATCGCGATCGAGAACGCTCGACTGGCCGCCGAGACGCGGGGACGCATCCACGTCCTGGAGGCCGTCGCCGGGTTCGCCAACCTCGACCTGACGAGGCCGGAGCGGGCGCGCGCCGAGATCGGCCGGCTCGTCGAGGATGCCCTGGCCGGCTCCCACGGGGCGATCTGGCTGCTGGAGGGGTCGGCGATGGTGCGCCGTTCCGGCGGCGGTCCGGCCCTCCGCGTCGCGGCGCCCCAGCCCGGTTGGTGGATGACGGCCCTGATGGGCGGGAAGCAGCGCGGCGCGGCCCGCCGCCTGCGGGGCCTGCTCGGCTCGCCCGCGCGCGCTCAACCGGTGATCGTCGACGAGCAGGTGGTCGGCATGATCACCGCGGACGTCGCCGACACTTCGCCGAGCGAGACGCGCCGCGCCATGGCCGTGCTGGCCGGCCAGGCCCAGATCGTGCTGACGCGCCTCGCCCTGGTCGCCGAGATCAACCGCCAGAAGGAGATGCTCGAGACCGTCATGAGGCACTCGCCCGTCGGCGTCGTGCTCGAGGACGAGGCGGGCAACGTGCAGTACGCGAACTCGGAGATCGAGCGAATCTACGGTGTGGCGGCCGCCACGCTCGTCGGCACCCCCGCGGACCTGCTGCTCGAGCGGCCCGATGCCGTGGTGCTGTCTGACCCTGATGCCGAGCCGGGACGACCGCTCGAGGTCCGGCTGGACGCGACGAACACGGTGGTGCAGGTCCGGCGCGTGCCCGTCCCGGGCTCGGCGGGCAAGCCGGACCGCGTGCTCAGCCTCCACGAGGACGTGACCCAGGAGCGCGCCGTCCTGGAGGCCAAGGACCTCATGCTGCGCGCCATCGGCCACGAGGTCCGCAGCCCCGCCGCGGCGATGCGCTCGACGATCGCGGGTCTGCTCCAGTGGGGGACCGTCATGGAGGCCGACCAGCGCCACTCGCTGATCATCGAGGCGTACGAGCAGTCCGAGCGGCTGCTCAGCCTGGTCGAGAACCAGCTCATCATCGCCCGCCTGGAAGGGCACCGCTTCGAGCCGAACCGGGCACCGACGGCGCTGACCCGGTCGATGGAGCAGGTGCTGACGGTGCTGCGCAGCCGGTACGGAAGTCGGGTGGATGTGGTAGATGTGCGGCTCAGCCCCGACCTGCCCGATGCACACTGCGAGCCGACCCATCTCGACCAGGTCCTGTCCAACCTCATCAGCAACGCGCTGGAGTACCCGCGCGCCCGGCACATCCGCGTCACGGGCCGGGTCACCGGTGAGTGGCTGGAGGTGACGGTGGCGGACGACGGCGCCGGCCTGCCGCCCGACCGCGTCGCCCGACTGTTCGCGAAGACGGGACCTGCCGGGCAGAACCGCTCGCGGGGCGGCCTGGGTCTCGGCCTGTACCTGTGCCACCTGGTGGTCGAGCGCTCCTTCGGCGGCCGAATCTGGCTCGAAACCACCGGCACCTCGGGCACCACGTTCAGGTTCACCGTGCCGGCGCTGGCCACGCGCACCGGTCCCTCGCTGCGCGCGGCGCAGTGACCCGGTCGCCGGTGCCGCGCGAGTTGAGGGCAGGGGACCCGCGGTCGGACCTGAGCGAGCCGCTCTGGGCCAGGGTCGGCGGCGGTCTGGAGGAGGTGGTCAGCGGCCGGCGCCACGGCCCGGCCGACGCGAAGTTCCCGCCGCCGGGGGGGCCGTGGGAGGGGCTGTGGCAGAACGGCCGGCTGGTCGGGTGGGTGCCGGCCGGAGGCATCAGCCGCGCCTCGCACCGTCGCGCTGTCGAGGAGGGCGAGCGCATCGCCCGGGAGCGACGCGCGCACCTGTTCCGCAGGCTCAGCCACAAGCTCCGCTCGTCGAACCTGGCGTTGATCATGTCGGCGCGGCACGCCGCCTTCGGCCGCCCGGAGCTCCTGGAGGGCATCTACGAGATGGCCCAGGAGATGGGGCAGCGCTTGCTGGCCCTGGAGGCGGTGGCGCTGGAGCCGGTTGACCCGCCCCGGGCCGTGGTGCTCGGGGCGGCGCTCAACCTGGCTGCCGTCGGTGCGAACCGGCTGCCGCCCGGCGACGCGGTGGTGCACGCCTCGGAGCCGGTGCTCAAGGACGCGCTGAAGCGAGCGCGCGAGTGGATGGGCGGCCCGGGCTGCACGGTCGGGTGCAAGCGCGTCGGCGCCTGGTGGCGGCTGGACCTCGTCGCCGCGCCCGAGCGACAGCCGCTGGTGGTGCCGGAGATGGGGGAGCCGCTGGTCCGCCACCTGGTGGACGGCCTCCTGGAGGGGTGGCTGGATTCCAGCGTGGCCGACCGGGCGGCGATCTACCTCCCGGCGGCGTAGCTCCCGATCCGTCGAACGGCCGGATGTTCAACGTCTCGGGGGCCGTTCGAGACGTGCGGTCGCCGGCGGTTGGACGTCTCCGCAACGGCGTCGTAACCGGTGGTGGCCGCTGAACTGGTCAGGTTGACCCTGACCGGTCTCGGCCGTACTGTGGGCCCGCCCCCCTCGGGTGGGTGGGGGCTCTTCGTGCGGCAGGCGAGGCGAGTCCTCGAAGATTCGGTCCATGGCAACCGTCCGGCGCGTCATCGCGCCCAACCCAGGGCCGTTCACGGGGCCCGGCACCAACACGTGGATCCTCGGCGACGGCCCGGCGCTGATCGTGATCGACCCCGGCCCCGACGACGAGGACCATCTCGCCGCCCTGCGCCGCGCCGTGGGCGCCCAGGCGGTCGGTGTCGTGCTGGTCACGCACGCCCACGCCGACCACCTGGAGCTGGCCGAGCGGTTCGCGGGCCTTCACCAGACCCGTGTGGCGCGCCACCCCGAACTGGCCGACGGCGACGTCGTCCGGGTGGGCTCGCTGAGCCTGACGGCGGTGCACACGCCCGGCCACGCCCCCGACCACCTCGCGTTCTGGATGCCGGACGACCGCGTGCTGTTCACCGGCGACCTCGTGCTGGGGCGGGGCAGCTCGATGGTCACATACCCCGAGGGCGACGTGGCCGCCTACCTGCGGTCGCTGGAGCGGGTGGCGGAGCTGCGGCCGCGCCTGCTGTTCCCCGGCCACTGGGACCCCGTCACCGAGGCGGAGGCGAAGATCGCCGAATACCGCGAACACCGGCTCGGCCGCGAGCGCCAGGTGGTGGACGAGCTCCAGCGCGGCGGTCCGGGGACGGCCCCGGAGCTGACCGAGCGGGTGTACGCGGCGGAGCTGGCGGCGACCGAGGGCCGCGAGCAGCTCCTGCGGGCCGCCGAGATGACCCTCCGCGCCCACCTGCGCAAACTGGTGGAGGAGCGTCGCGTCGTCGAGCGCGACGAGCGCTTCGAGCTGCGCTCCTGACCTCGGGGGCGGGCGGCCGGGGAATCCGTATCGTTGCCCTGTGATCCCGACGGCCCGGCCGCTCCCGGCCATCTCCCAGCGCTCGCCCGATGAGCTGACCGCCTGGCTCGCCCAGCGCGGCCAGCCGGCCTACCGCACGGGCCAGCTGGTGCGCCGGCTGGCGGCCGGCGCCCGCTTCGAGGAGATGCTGGAGCTGCCGGCCGGCCTCCGCGCCGACCTGGCGGCCGCCTTCCGGCCCACCTCGCTCCGTGAGGTCCGCCGGCTCGCCGCCGACGGCGGCCTGACGACGAAGAAGCTCTACGAGCTGGACGGCGGCTACACCGTCGAGTCCGTGGTGATGCGGTACCCCCGGCGCTCGACGCTGTGCATCTCGTCGCAGGTCGGGTGTCCGATCGGCTGCCCATTCTGCGCGACCGGCCAGGGGCCGTTCGGCCGCAACCTCGCGTGCCACGAGATCGTGGACCAGGCGATCGACGCGGGGCGCGAGCTCGCGGCCGAGGGCCGGCGCCTGACCCACGTCGTCTTCATGGGCATGGGCGAGCCCCTGGCGAACTACGACGCCGTGATCGGCTCAATCCGTCGGATCGCCGACCCCGGCGGTCTCGGCCTCAGCCCGCGGCGGGTCACGGTCTCGACGTCGGGCCTGGCCCCGCGCGTCGACCGGCTGGCCGGCGAGTCGCTGCCGTTCACGCTGGCCATCTCGCTGCACGCGGCGCGCGACGACCTGCGAGACGAGCTCGTCCCGATCAACCGGCGCTATCCACTCCGCGAGCTGGTCCCGGCCGCCGACCGCTTCGCGGAGCGCACGGGCCGCCGGGTCAGCTACGAGTGGGTGCTGCTGGCCGGGGTCAACGACACGGAGGGCGACGCCCGCGAGCTTGGCGCCCTGCTGCGGGGCCGGCTCGCGCACGTGAACCTGATCCCGTACAACCCGGTCGACGAGGCGCCGTACCGCGAACCCGACCCGCGCGAGGTCGTCCGGTTCGTCCGGCAGGTGCGGGCGCAGGGGCTGAACGTGACGCTCCGCGACACGCGGGGCAGGGAGGAGGACGCGGCGTGCGGCCAGCTCCGCGCGCGGCATCTGGCCGGCTCCCACGAGCGAGGGAGCGGGAATCCGGCCGCGGGGTGATCTCGTCCGCGCCGCCGGCGCCTAGCGTGGTCGGCGATGATTCCGACGCGCTTTGTCGCCCCCGCTGTGGCCCTTTCCCTGGCCGCGGTCCTGGCGCTCGCGCTCGGCGGCTGCGCCGGGTCCGCCGCTCGACCCGCCGCGGCCGCCACGCCGACCGTCCACCAGCGGGAGCAGGCCAACCTCGACTATGCCCGCTGCCTGCGCCAGCAAGGGGCCGGGGTGCCCGACCCGGCGTTCGACCAGGACGGCTCGCCGCACTGGGCGGTGGACCTGAAGACGCTGCCGGCCTCCCAGACGCAGCCCTGCCACGCGATCCTCCAGCGCCTCGCCGCGGTCAGCCAGAAGCCGGGCGCCGGCCCGTCCGCGGTGCCGGCGCTGACGCGCTTCTCGCAGTGCATGCGGCAGCACGGCATGCCGGACTGGCCCGACCCGAACGCGGATGGCAACGGCTTTCCGACTACCTCGGATCCGCAGCTGAACCCGAACTTCCAGGCGGCGTACGACGCGTGCCGGTCGCTGCTGCCCGCGGCACGGTGAGTATCTTGCGACGAGAACCGTGGGCACGCTCTACGCCGGCACGTCCGGCTTCTCCTACCCCGCCTGGCGCGGCGCGTTCTACCCCGAGCGCCTGGCGGCGGCGCGGATGCTGGGCTACTACGCCGAGCGCCTGAACGGCGTGGAGCTGAACGGCAGCTTCTACCGCACGCCCCCGGCCGAGACCATGACCCACTGGGGAGATGCCGCGCCCACGGCGTTCCGCTTCTGCATGAAGGCGCACCGCGCGCTGACGTACTCGGGGCCCACGTTCCCATGGCAGGACGTCGCGCGCGACGTCGGCTCGCGGCTGGGCGTCCTCGGCGAGCGCCTGGGGCCGGTGCTGGTCCAGTTCCCACCCGGCCGCGAGCGCGACCCCGCCGCGCTCGACCGCCTGCTCGACGGGCTCGGACTGCGCGCCGCCGTCGAGTTCCGCAACGAGTCGTGGTTCTCGGACGACGTGTACGGCGTGCTCCGCGCCCACGGCGCCGCGCTCGTCGTCACCGACCAGGAGAAGTGGCCGCGGGCCCCGCGCGTCGAGGTCTCCGGACTCGCCTACTACCGCCTGCGCCGCGACTACGACACGGCCGCGCTCGACGCCTGGCGGCGCGAGCTGCGAGCCGAGGCGGCGGCGCGCGACGAACTGCACGTCTACTTCCGGCACGAGGTCGAGGCCCCGGCCCGGGCCGCCCACATACTGGAGGGGTGAGCGGCGACTTCGGGCTGTTCGGCCCCGGCTCCCTGGCGTGGCGTCTGCACAGGGAGCCCGCACTGCTGGTCGGCGGTCTCCGGGCCCTCATGGTGCAGGCGCTGCACCCGCTGGCCATCGCGGCGGTGGAGGACCACAGCGACTACAAGGCGGACGTCTGGGGCCGGTACGCGCGCACGAGCAACTACGTCGTGACCACGATCTTCGGGACCACCCGGCAGGCCGAGGCGCTCGGAAGCCGCGTGCGCGAGGTCCACCGGACGATCCGCGGCGTCGACCGGGTGACCGGCCGCCCGTACGCGGCCGACGACCCGGTCCTCCTGCTGTGGATCCACACCACGCTGGTCGAGTCCTTCCTGGCGGCCTACCGGCGGTTCGTCGGCCCGCTGGACGAGGTCGCGGGCGACCGCTACGTCGCCGAGATGGTCCGGCAGGCGGTGCTGGTCGGCCTCCGCGACGAGGACGTGCCGGCCACCGAGGCGGACAACCTGGCGTTCATCGAGTCCTGCCGGCCCGACCTCCAGGTGACCCGCGCAGCCCTGGAGGCCGTGGACACGGTCCTGCATCCTCCGCTGCCGGCCGCCCGCCGGCCGTTCTGGTGGGTGGCGGGACAGGCGGCGATCTCGCTCATGCCGGAGGACGCTCTGCGGCTGCTGGGCATCCGACGCAACCACGCGGCGGAGGCGCTGGTCCGGCCGCTCATCCGGAGCCTGAGCAGGCTGGCCCGCCGCCGGATGCGGCCGCCGCCGGTGCTCATCCAGGCTCGCGAGCGGACCGAGGCGGCCGGCCTTCGCTTCTAGCCAGCATCAGTACCGCCGCCGCGGCCGCGAACGACCCGGCCATCGTCCAGAACGCCGCGGTGAAGCCCAGGTGGTCGATCTCCCATCCGAGGACGATGACCCAGAGCGAGCCGGCCCCGTACGCGATCGCGAAGTA
>DASQZW010000315.1:0-29861 GCA_035638495.1 Terriglobales bacterium | reverse complement strand
CCGACACCGGCACCGCCCGCGCCCATGATCTCCCTCGCGTTCGGCACCGGCACCGTGACGGTCTCGGTCGCCGGCATCGCCACCGGGGCGCACCAGGTCCACGTCCACCGCGACTGCACCGGTGACCCGAACCTGCACATCACCACCCTGGGCGACGTGTTCGTGAACTCGGATGGGTCCGGCTCGCGACCGTTCCCGCTCTCGACGTCGCTGCGGGGCCGCGGGTTCGACCTGCTCGTCTACCCGCTGGGCGCCTCGCAGGGACCGCCGACCCTCTGCACCGCCATCTGACCTAGTCGGCGGTGAGCCTGACGACCGGGATCTCCCGGTCCGTCTTCTGCTGATAGCCGACGAATCGCGGCGACTTCGCCGTGATGGTGGCCCAGGCCCGCTCGCGCTCCTCGCCCGACAGCGAGGTGGGCGTGACCTTCAACCGCCGGCCGTCGACCTCGATCCAGGCGTCTTCGGGGTGGCGCGCCAGGTTGCCGAACCAGGCCGGGTGCTGCGCCGCGCCGCCGAACGAGGCTACGACGAGCCAGGCCGAGTCGCCCTCCGGGAAGGACATCACCGGGTTCGTCCGCAGCTGTCCGGAACGGGCGCCCCGCGTCGTCAGGAGGACGACCGGCTGGCCGTCCATCCGCTTCGAGCCGAAACGGTACGAGGCGCGCATGAACCGGCTGAGGATCCCCATGAGCGGCCCGGGCGGTCGCGCCTGCCCACGGGTGCCGTTCGGCGTCATCTTCACCGACATGACCACTCACTGTACGGTCGTGTCACCACGACGTGGTTGTGGCCGCCGCAGCCCGAGCGAACCCGGGCCTCGCCGCCGTCGAAGCCGCTCCCGTCGAGCAGGGCCGTGAACGTCGCCGGCGGGAAGTACGAGGCGCGGAAGCCCATGTGGTGCCCGCTGATCGCGTGCGGCGCCGGCGAGAAGCAGTCGGCCACCAGCAGCCCGTCCGGCGCGAGACACGACCGCAGCCACCGGAGGTGGCGGACCGTGTCCGGCTTCGGCAGCCAGGAGGACAGGCCGACGAAGAGGGCGAGGTCGAAGGGCGCCTCCCGCGTGAGCGCCTCGCGCAGCGACGGGGTTGTCAGGTCGCCGCGGTGGAATCGCAGCCGCACGCCGAGTTCCGCGGCCGCCTCGCGCAGGTCGATCTCGATGTCGCCATCCGGGTCCAGGTCCGCGGCCACGATCGTGACCCGCTCGACCAGGTCCGGCCGTTCGGCCGCGATGCGGCGCAGCGGCCGGAGGAGGTCGAGGGCGAAGCCCGAGGGCGCGGTCGCGATCGTCACCGGACCGCGCTCCAGCCGCACCCGCAGCGCTGCCTCGACCTCCTCGGTCAGGATCCGCAGCCGGTCGCGGGCCGCGCGATGCAGTGGGTACTCGAGGAACACGCGCTCGGCCCAGCCGGCGCGGCCCGGGTCGCCACGATAGATCGCGCGCATGACACCGGCCGAGTAGCCCTCGCGGATCAAGCGCCGGCCGGCGCCCGAGAGCGGGAAGCACAGCTCGCGCCACGCCCCGCTCGGCGCGTGCAGGGCCAGGTGGCCGAGGCTGTACCTCGGGTTGCACAGCCGCGCGAACGCCTGGACCGCCGCCGAGACGCCTGTGCTGCGGTGGAGGGCTCCGGCGCGTTGGGGCGTGCCACCGGTCGGGCGCGGGACCAGCGGAGTCAGGAACTCGACGACGCGCGCAGCGACCTGGCTCGGGGTCAGGCCATCGGCGGGCAGCACGAGCACGTGCGCCCCTGGCCGGCGGGCGCGGAGCAGCGCGACCGCGCGGGCGTAGCCGCGGCGGGCAGCGGTCATGTCGGCGACGTTCTCGTGCCGGTCCGCCCGGCCTCTCCGGCCGATGCGCCGCAGCGCCTCCCCGGGCGACACGTCCAGCACGACGACGACGTCGGGCAGCCACCGGTCGAGGAACGGGTGCATGGTGTCCGGCGGACGCGATCGGTAGTTCGCGGCCCTGGCCAGGCAGGACAGCGGCAGGTTGCCGTCGGAGACCATCACGTCCAGGCGGTGACGCCGGGCGACCCGCCGGGCCGCGTGTTCCTGGCAGGCGAGGTGACCCACCTTCAGAATGGGGTACGCGAGCCGGCTGGCGGTCGCGCGCTTGGCGACGCCCCGCAGCAGCCGCGCCAGACGCAGGCTGAAGGGGACGCCGTCCGGCTCGAAGCCCGGACCGGCCAGGTCCCGGTCGGGCTCCGCCACGACCAGGTGGTCGCCGAGCGCCCCGGCGCGGCAGCCGGTCTCGGCCGCGAGCAGCGCCGGAAGGGAGGCGGTCAGCGTGCTCTTGCCGCTGCCGTCGATGCCGAGAATGGCGACGTGCACGGTCATTTCGAGGTCCCTCCGGAGGCGAAGTGGATGAAGCCGGGCAGGTCCAGCAGCAGGTCCCGGCCGCGCTCCGGGTCCTCGTCCAGGAAGCACTCGGCGGGCGCTCCGTCCAGCATCCGGAGGCGCACCGGCGCGGCGCCGGGCCGGAACGTCCAGGCCAGCCGGGGCCGGCCCGCGCCGGGCCAGGGCAGCACATAGAGGTCGAAGCGCGGCTCGGCCAGCGCCGGCGGACGCACGCCGGGCAGGCCGCGGACGGGCAGGTTCACGACGCCCATCGCCAGCGGCCGGAGCCGGGTGGTGCGCCCGCCGGCGGTCAGCTCGACGGGCCTGAGGCAGCGCGGGTCGGCGAGCGCCTGCAGGAGCCTGAGCGCGAAGAACGTGCGGTACTCGAGCTGGTTGAGGTGCTCGATGCCGACGGCGCGTCCCAGCCCGCAGCGCGCGCGTCCCGCCGCCCGCCGCCAGCGCGCGATGTCGCCCGGGACCAGGCCCCAGCGCGCGAACCCCGCCATCGCGAGCGCCAGGTGCTCCCGGCCGTCCGCGCGGCAGCGGATCAGCGGGACCGCCACGGTGCGGCCCGCGCCGTGGGCGGCAGCCAGGCGCTCGAGCGACTGCACCGGGTCGCGGCCGGCGCCGAGCGCCCTCGCGACCACGTTGCCGGAGCCCAGGCGCAGCGCCGCCATCGACAGGCGCTGGGGCGGGGCCGACCGACGTCCGACGGCCCGCCAGGCGCCCTCGGCCGCCGCACGCAGCGTGCCGCCGCCGCCGGCGACGACCAGCAGCGCGGACGGGTGCGCGCGGACGAACGCCTCGGCCGCGAGGGCGGCCGTCGGGTGGTCCTCGACCTCCCGGATGGTGGCCGGCAGGCGGCGCGCGAGGACCGCGCGCAGGGCCGCGGCGCATGTGGGCGCGGCGCCCGTGCCGGAGGTCCGGTTCAGGATGAGCAGGGCGCTGGCTGCGGTGTCCATGCCCGCAGCCTGCCGCGGGCCCCGTCTCACCTTCCGTGTCGGACGGGTCTCAATCGCGCTCTCGGAACGCCCTACCGGCCGCGGTCGAGCCGAAGGCGTGGACGCCGGAGTGTGGCGCGCGGTGAGCCGGACGGACAGCGGCGCCGGACGCCCGCCAGCGGGTACGACCTCCACGGGGGGCCGTGACGCCGGCCAGCAGCACCTCCTGGAAGCGCCAATTGGAGTACAAATAATTGCAGCAGCAAATTGATTGGGGGGTCAGGCCGACGAGAGCGCCGCCTCCCCATTCCACACCAGGAGGTGTTTTTCTCCATGGCCGACTGGAAGTTCGATCCGTACCACACCCAGGTCGAGTTCTCCGCCAAGCACCTCGGCATGATGACGGTGCGCGGCCACTTCGCCGAGGTCACCGTGACCGGCGACGTCTTCCCCGACGAGCCCCATCGCTCGAACATCGAGGTCAGCATCAACACGACGAGCATCCGCACCCACAACGACACCCGCGACAACGACCTGCGGTCCTCCAACTTCCTCGAGGTCGAGAAGTTCCCGACGATCACGTTCAAGAGCACCGACGTCGAGAAGACCGGCGAGGATCGCTACAGCCTGACCGGCGACCTGACCATCAAGGACGTCACCAAACCGGTGACGCTGAAGGTGATCAAGTACGGCGAGTTCAACGACCCGGCCACGATGGGCCACCGGATCGGGTACGCGGCGGAGACCACGATCAACCGCAAGGACTTCGGGATGCGGTTCGACATGATGCGGGACGGCAAGTTCATCGTGAGCAACGACGTCCAGATCAACATCGAGGGCGAGCTCGTCGAGCAGAAGCAGGCGGAGCCCGCCAGCGCGGGCTGATTCGTCAGCGATTTGCCCACGCGGCGGGCCGCACGCCGGCCCGCCGCGTGAGCGCCGCTCGCATGATGCCGAGGGAGTGACGCCATGACCGATCGGGCGCGATTTCGCGGGGTGATCCGGTACTTCCGCCCCGAGCGGGCCGGGGGACTGTGCGTCGTCGACGTCCCCGGCGACGTGGCCGCCGAGCTGGGCGGTCTCAAGCAGATGCGCGTGCGGGGAGCGCTGAACGGTGCCGAGTTCAGCTCGAACACGATGCCGGCCGGCGGCGGTGTGCTCGCCCTCAGCGTCAGCAGGAAGCTGCTCGACGCGGCCGGCCTGCGCGTGGGCGACGAGGCCGCGGTCGAGATCGAGCGGGCCTGATGCCGAGCATCAGCCCCGGCGGCCGATGCTCCAGCAGCGCCCGGCGGGGGACGTCGCGCATGTGGTCTCGCCGGTCGGCGGCGTGATCGCCTGGATCGCCGGCAGGTCAGTCGCGTGCGGTCAGCAGCTGGAGGAGCTTGAACGCCTCGCTACGCAGGTTGGCCTCGGTGAGCGGATGGTCCACCGCGGCGTAGCCGATGCTGGCGTAGAAGACGACGCTCGCCCGCCACGCCGCCTCGGAATCGCCGAACCCCAGCTCACTCAGGTCGCGCGTGATCTGGGCGTAGATCTGGCGGTCGGTCCGCTCCAGCGCCTCTCGGGCGCGTGTATCGTTGCGCGCCCAGGAGCGCATCTCGCGGTCGAGCATGCGCACGGGGCGGCTGAGGAACACCCGCAGCCGGTTCTGCATCCGGACGGACGGATGCTCGTCGGGGCGTCCCGCGGTCGCCAGGTACCGCGTGCCCATCTCCTCGGCCCACTTGCGCGTGAGCGCGTCGAGGAAGTCGTCGAGGTCGCGGAAGTGCCAGTAGAAGCTGCCCTTGGTGACGTGCAGGCGCTCCGCCATCTGCTGGATCTTGATGCCGGTGATGCCCTGTGCGGCCAGGATGTCGAAGCCCACCTCGACCCAATCGTTGGCGGTGTAGCGGGTGACCGGCACAGCAACAGGATCGCACACGACCCCGTGCGGCCGGCACGGGGTCGCGCGCGCTGCTGGAATGGTCAGCCGCCTGCCGTCGGCTGACTTGCGGTCTCGAGCCGGTGCACCACGGGCTCGCGGGCGAAGAATAGCGTCACCACGTAGGCCGCAGCGGCTACGCTGAAGCCGACCGACATCAGGTACGTCGCCTTGTCGACCGTGTAGTTGAGGAACGCGACACCGTTGAGATCGGCGCCGAGCACCCCGAGCAGCCCGACAACCGTCGTCACCACGAGCGCCCGGCGGCGGCCGGACACGATCGCGACGACCGCGAGGACGAGCGACCCGATCGTCAGGAGCAGTCCGAGCGCGGTGTGGAAGACCAGGGCCGGAGCCCCGCCGGTGATCGCCCAGGCGACCCCGATCAGCGCACCGCTGACCGCGGCTCCCGACGTTCCGGGATGGTTGGGGATGCCGACGAAGAGGTTGACAAACATGCCGGCCAGGAACTGGACCAGCAGCAGCAGCAGCATCACGAGCGCGCCTACCGGCAGCACGCGCCGCCAGGATGGCGAATTCTCGATCGTGAGTCCCAACGCCCACCTCCAGAAAGAGCAGGATTGACCATACCTGTCGGTACGGTCGTTGGCACCAGGCTACTGCCCGACCCCGCGACCTCCGATGAGATCGCCGTGACAGGACTCTCATGCGGTCCGGACGATGGAACCGCGCATGCGGACCGATGTGCGAATCCCCCAGCCTCGACGCCGGGTCAGGCCAGGCGGGACGGGCCCGGCCGGCCGCTGAACGTGCCCCGCAGCACCTCGATCCCGTCCTGGTTGACGCACGTGGCCTCCCCGGTGACGCGGCGACGGGCCTCGTCCCGCGCGGTGAACGTCACCGTGCAGGTCACCGTGTCCCCCACGCCCACGCCGGCGAGGAACTCGAAGTGCATCTCGGTCGCGAGGAAAGCGAGCATGCCGCCGATGTGCGTGAGCATGCTCGCGGTCAGCAGGCCCGGCACGATGCGGCGGCCGAACGGACTGGCGGCCGCGAAGAGGTCGTCCTGGTGATAGGGATTGAAATCGCCGGTCACGCCGCAGAACATCGCGACGTCCCCGTCGGTGAAGGTCCGGCGGAAGACGTACTGCTTGCCCAGCTCGAGCGCGTCGAAGGCCTGGGCCAGGCGCGTGCGGTGCTCGTCCATGCGCTCATGATGTCCCGTCCGGGTGGCGGTCAGTCGCGCGCGTAGACGCCGGGCGCCGCCGGGTCGAAGGCCTGCACGAGGAGCCTGGTCTGCACCTTCTCCGTCGCCGTCTTGGGCAGCTCGACCAGCACCTGGATGAAGTCCGGCACGGCCGCGCGCTCGAGCTGCCCGGCGCAGCGGGCGAACAGCGCCGCCGCGTCGAGGTGCTCGGGGTCGGCGGCCACGATGGCGGCGACCAGGTCGCTCTCGCCGGGGGCTCCGCTGCGGGCCGGCACGCCGTAGACGTGCACGTCGAGCACCTGCGGATCCTCGGCGAGCACCCGCACGATGAAGCTCTCCGGCACGAACTCGCCGAGCTTGCGGATGCCGCCCTCCTCCTTCCGATGGGCGAAGTAAAACCAGCCCTGGTCGTCCTTCCAGCACATGTCCCCCGTGTGCAGCCAGCCGCCGCGCGTCTTCTGCCGGGATGCCTCGGGGTTGCCGTAGTACTCGACCCGCGCCGGCTGGCCGGCCGGCCGCACGACCAGCTCGCCGACCTGGTCGGGCGGCGCCGGCCGGCCGGCCTCGTCGACCACGTCCATCTCGATCATGCCCTCGGGCGGCCTGCCGAACGAGCCGCGCGGCCCGACGCCCGGCGGGTTGGAGGCGAAGCCTCCTTCCATCGTCCCGTACCACTCCAGGATCCGCACCCCGAACCGTTCCTCGAACGGCAGCCAGAGATCCCGCGGCATGCCGGCGCTCACGACCAGCCGCACGCGGTGAGCGCGGTCGTGCGGAGCCGGCGGCTCGCCGTAGACGGCGGTGGCGATGCCTCCCAGGTTCGACCAGGTCGTGCAGCCGTGCGCGATGCACACGTCCCAGAGCCGCGACTTCGTGAACCAGCGGCTGAACACGGAGTGGTCGACCACGCCCCAGAGGGCGGGCATCAGCGTCGCCACCAGGGCGTTGCCGTGGATGAGCGACAGGCCGGTGTAGGGGACGTCGTCCTCTCGGTAGCCGAAGAAGCCCGGCGTGAGCCGGTAGAACAGCATGCGGTCGTAGCCGAAGGCGATCGCCTTGGGGTCGCCCGTGGTACCGGACGTGTAGCTGAGGAACCACGGATGAGTGAGCGACTCGACGTGCTGGCCCACGTCGCGCTCCGGCCCGTCGAGCACGTCGTTCAAACTCGGCCAGCCGTCCGTGGTGAGGCCCTGCGCCCTCCCCTCGGCCGTGGACAGCGCGTAGGCGCGCACGCCGGTGTCGGCGATCACCTCGGCGGCCAGCGGATCCGCGAGCGTGCCGTCGGCAACGACCAGGGCCCGGCAGCCGGCAAAGGTCAGGAAGTAGCCGAGCCGCTCGCCGCGGGCCCGCGGATCGATCGGCACGGTGGTGAGCCCCAGCTTCGAGAGGGCGACCATCGCGTACACGAACTCGGGGTGGTTGCGCAGCATCACCCCCACGCGGTCGCCCGACTCCAGGCCAGCTCGATGCAGCTCCCACGCCAGGTTGCCGCCGCGAACGGCGAGGTCCCGGTTGCGCACCGTCTCCGCGGGGAGCTCGCCGTTCTCGAAGACGAGCGCCACGCGGTCCGGCTCGTCCCGAGCACGCCGCTCGACCAGCCGGGCGAACACCGCCAGCTCCTGCTGGGGGTCCACGCGAGTAGCCTCAGGTCGCGAGGACGTGGACGGCGCAGGCGGCCGCGTCGGTGCCGACCCAGCCGCCGCCGTTCTGGGCCAGCGCCACCTTCGCGTCCGGGACCTGGCGCTGGTCGCAGCGGCCCTGGAGCTGCCAGGCCAGCTCGACGACCTGGGCCGCGCCGGTCGCCCCGATGGGGTGGCCGCGCGCCAGCAGTCCGCCGCTGGGGTTGATGGGCAGCCTGCCGCCCAGCCAGGTGACCCGGTCGAGCACGAGCCTCGCCGCCTCCCCCGGGCCGCAGAGCCGAAGCTCCTCGTAGAGCTGCAGCTCCGCGATCGCGGTGGCGTCGTGGAGCTCGACGACGTCCAGGTCCTCCGGGCCGAGCCCGGCCCGCTCGAAGGCCAGGCCGGCGGCCCGAGTGACCGCGTCCGGCCGCGAGCGGTCGTCGCCCCTGCCGGAGACCAGCACCGAGGCGGCGACGCGCACCCGGGCGCCGTTCGGCGGACGCGAAGACAGCACCAGGGCGGCCGCGCCGTCCGAGAGCGGGGAGCACATGAGCAGCGTCAGCGGCCCGGCGATCCGCCGCGAGCCCAGGACGTCCTCCAGCGACACCTCCTCCCGGAACTGGGAGTACGGGTTGAGCGCCCCGTGGTGGTGGTTCTTGACCGAGACCATCCCCAGCGCCTCGTCGTCCACGGGCGGGCGGCGGCCGCCCGCTGCGTCCTCTTCCGATGGCTCGGAGAACGACGCGTACAGGTCCATGAAGACGCTGCGCCCCTCCCCGCCCGTCGGGAAACGGCTGCGCATCTCGTCCAGGTCCATCGAGGCGTTGAAGGCCCGGAACGACTTCTGGCGGTCCTGGTCGTAGAGCTTCTCGTACCCGACGACCAGCACGTGGTCGTGCTCGCCGGCCGCGATCGCCTGGCGACCGAGGTGGAGGGCGGTGGAGGACGACGCGCACGCGTTCTCGACGTTCACGATCGGCACGCCGAGGAGGCCCGTGTTGCGCAGGACGACCTGGCCGCGGATCGACTCCTGGCCGTTCATGAGCCCGCTCACCGCGTTGCCGACGTAGCAGGCGCCGATGTCGGCCGGCCGCAGCCCCGCGTCCTGGAGCACCGCCGCCACGGCCTCCTCCACGAGCTCGCGCGAGCTCCGCTCCAGGTGCTTGCCGAACCGCGTCATCGCGGCGCCGGCGACGAAGACATCAGGCATGGTGCCGCATCCTCAGCGCAGTGGCGGCGCCGACAGGGCGACGCCGTTGTGGATCAGGAAGCTGCGGACGGTGTTGCCCGCCGCCCGTCCGCCGTTGTCCGTCTCGAAGCCGTCGATGAGCGCCATCACCTCCCGCCGGCGCTTCAGGCGGATACGCGGCCCTTCCGGCGTCGGCCGGAAGAGCCACGTGACCAGCTCGTCGGGCTGCTTGCCGCAGACGGCGCAGAACCGCGCCAGCACCTCCAGCTTGGCCCGCGTCTCGCCGTCGGTCTGCTTCACGTTCCACTGGGCATCGTAGGCGCGAAGCCACCTTCCGACGGTCTCCTGGCCGGCGAGCGTCTCCGCGTCGCTCATTCAGGCAGCCCGAACATCCTCGACAGCGCGCGCAGCTCGTCCTTCCGCCAGGGGTAGGGAGCCTGGGGCATGATCATCCCGTCCTCCGTGAGCTGCTTGACGACCTCCTCGTCGCGCTCGTAGGGGTGACCGTAGCGCCCTTCGAAGTAGACCGCCTCGAACGGGTTGGGGCGCGGCCGCTGGCCCCCGGCCTCGTTGTTCTCCGCCGAGTAGCCGACGAGCTGGATCCAGATCGGAATCAGGTGCTCGGGGATGCCCAGGATGCGCGCGGCGTTCGCGGCGTTGAGCGCGGTCAGCTGCGTGCCGAGGCCCAGGTCGACCGCGGCCAGCAGCGCCTGGTTGATGGCCAGGCCGGCCTCGACCGCGGCCACCAGCCCTGCCGTGGCCGCGTCCGCCATGATCGGCTGCAGCACCTGCGGCCACACCACGTTCTCCACGTAGGCGTGGCTCCAGCCGTGACTCGGGGTCAGCGCCCCGACGTCCACCAGCTGCTTCAGGCTCGTCTGGCCGATCCTGGGCGCCGTGGGGTCGATCAGCCAGAAGATCCACACCGGCGCCAGGTCGAGCTGGGCGGTGGTGGTGGGCGTCTTCAGGCTCTCCCGGTCCTCCGCGGAGAGGTCGTCTCGATTGACCACGATCGCCTGGACGAAGTCCGCGTTGACGGCGCGCGAGGAGAGCCGCGCCGCCTCCAGCAGCACCTGGATCTTGTCACGCTCCACCGGCCGGTAGGGCTGGTAGAAGCGGATCGAACGCCTGAGCCCGATGACCTTCTTGAACTCCACGGCTGACTCCTCTGCTCAGTGCCACATCTTCATGTGGTCGCGGATCTGGGGGGTGATCGAACCGCCGACGTAGTACTTCTCGTAGAAGGCGGTGTCCACGTGATGGACGACCGCACCGAACTGGCACTGCATCGGGTTGAAGTAGACCGGGCACTGGCCGTACCGCTCCACGCAGTAGTCGACGTACGCCGCGCACGCCTCCACGGCCCAGTCCGAGACGCGGGTCACGGGATGCTGGACGATCTCCCGGACGACCTCCGGCTTGAAGGGCCCGCCGTGCGCCAGCATCCAGTTGTCGTCGCCCCGGGACATGGTCGCGCCGCTGCCGTACTTCTCCTCCATCATCGCGCGCATCACCGTGGTGCCGTCGGGATAGCGCGGCGAGGGCACGTACGTCGCCTCCTTGACGCCCTCCACCCCGAAGATCTTGAGCGCACCCGATGCCGCCGGCGCCTTGACGTTGGGCGGCTCGGTTCGGAAACCCAGGCCCTTCGCGAGGTCGGGGAACGCCCCCATGAGCAGGTCGTCGAAGTACCCGCAGAAGATCCAGTTGCCGAGGCCCATCGTCTCGGCCGCCAGCCGCATGTTCTGGACGTAGGAGCCGGGCGGATAGGTCTCCACCTGGAAGAGGAACTGCTCGATCTGGCTAATCGCGATCGGGAACTCCAGCTTCCCCTCGCCGACCCACTTCTCGACGCCGGCCGGCTGCTGGGTGGCGTCGTCGACGAAGTAGATGTGCCAGGCGTCGAAGAGGTTGAGCAGGACGCTGAAGTACAGCCAGCCCACGTCCGTGATGGGGATGAACCAGGTCTGTCCCTCGCGGTTCAGGTTGAACTGGTAGGGGCCGAACAGGGACGCGTTGGGCGCCCCGGGCGCCCGCAGGCCCCAGTCGACGTCCGGCCGGCCCTCGTGGATCTTCGTCATTCCCGCGCGGTACCAGCCGAGCACCTTCTCGTAGTCCTGCTCGGACTCGATCTCGACCATCTTCGACCGCTCGGTCCCGGGGTTGTAGATGTACGCGCCGTCGTCCTTGATGATCAGCAGGTCGTGCGCGAACGAGTTGCCGGGCGCGGCGGCCGTGCGGCCGGCGATCGTCACCAGCTCGTGGAAGCCGCCGTGGATCGCGATGTCCCAGTGGGCCATGCCGTTCGGCCCGCACGCGGCCCAGGCGATCAGCGCCTCCTCGAGCTCGCTGAGGGGCACCACGGCGTGCTCGGACTTGAAGGCCAGCGGCCCCTTCGTCTGGACGATCGTGCGCCCGCTCGAGCGCGTCTCCGGCTCACCGCTCTCGATCGCGTAGCCCATCGCGACGCGTCGGCTCCGGAGGGTGGCGAGCAGCTGTGGGAGCGACCTCGTCTGCTCGAAGAACATCTTCAGCTGGCGCCGCTCGGCGTCGGTCAGCGTCTTGGTCTCGACCGCCATTTGACACTTCTCCCTGTGGCATGTGGGACCCAGTGGCTGCAGCGAGCGTACGTCCGCGGCCGAGATCCCGATCTCGGCGCAGATCGACAAAGGTGTCGCCTCGGGTTGTCACGAAACCACAATCCCGAGCTTGCCTCGGCGCCGGGCGCGGGGGGACGATGGTCGGGTGGCCGGCCGCGACGACGCCCGGATCTTCGCCGACGCATGCCTCTGGGTGCAGGAGGCGCAGACCACGTCGGAGGTCCTGCGGCGCGCCAACGACGGGGCGCGCCTGCTGGTGGACACGAGCTGCAGCTACTGCGCGGTGCGCGACGGCAACGTGCTGCGGTTGGTGGCGCACTCCGGGTTCCGCGACCCCGAGACCGCGCGCCGGTGGTCGCTCCCGGTCGGGAAGGGCATCGGCGGCCGGGTGGCGGAGCGCGGCGAGACGATCGTGGTGCGCGATTACCAGCACGACCCCCGCCGTGAGCGCTACTCGAAGTCGCTGATCGACGCCGAGGGTCTCCGCTGCTCGATCGCGGTGCCCATCCGGTCGGGATCCCGCGTGGTCGGCGTCCTGTACGCCGCGGACCACCGCCTCCGCCGCTTCACCTCCGACCAGGTCGAGCTGATGACGCTCTTCGCGCGCTCCGTCAGCGCCGCGCTGGCGGGGGTCGAAGAGCGCCAGGCCCTGCGCGGGCGGCTCACCGCGTACGACGAGGAGGCCACGCGGAGCGAGGCCGGGCGCCTGCTCTTCATGGAGGTCGGCGCCGCGCTCGCGGGCGGCGGCCTGGACGCGGCGCTGGGCGTGCTGTACGGCCGGCTCGGATGCGCGGTCGAGCTGCGCAGCCCGTCCGGGCGGGTGGTCGGCCAGGTGGGCGAACCCGCAGGCCGGGAGGCGGCGTTCGCCCTCCGCGCGGGCCGACTGCAGCTCGGCACGATCGTGGTGTGGGCGGCGTCGCCACTCGACGGCGCGGCGCGGTCGAGCCTGGACCAGGTGGCGCAGCTCGTGGCGCTCTGGCTGCTCCGCGAGCGCACCGCGCTGGATGACGAGCTGGGATTGGGCTCACGCTTCCTGGACGACCTCCTCCACGGCCGCCTGGGTGACGAGGACGTGGTCGCCCGCCAGGCGTCGATCCTGGGCGTGGACCTGGACGTGCCACGCGTCGTTCTCTGTGTTGGTCTCGTCGTGGATCAGCCCGGCGCAGAGGCAACGCCCCTGGTGAGCCGCCAGGCGGCCGAGGTGCTCCGGCGGCTGGCCGAGGGCAGGCGACTGGAGCCCGTCCTCGACCTGCGCGGGCGCGACGCGGTGCTCCTGCTCCGTGCCGACGGCAGGAGCGGTCCCCTGCGAGCGACCGTCGGGGCGTTCCTGGGTGCGGCCGGCGCGGCGCTCGGCGGCGCGCGCCTGGCGGGCGGCCTGGGGCGGGTGTGCCGCGCGCTCGGCGACTTCTCGGAGTCGTACCGGGAGGCCGAGCTCGCCCTCGAGGTGGCGCGGGCGTCGCCGGACGGACAGCGGCTGCGCTCGCACGAGGACCTCGGCTTCTACGGGCTGGTCGCCCGAGCGGTCGAGCCGGCGGTGCTCGACGCGCTGGCCGAGCGCGCGCTGGAGCCGCTCGTCCGTTCGGACGCCCGCACCGGCGCCCAGTACGTGCGCACGCTGGCCACCTTCCTCCGCGCCGACCGACACCTGAAGCCGGCAGCCGCTGCGCTGCACCTGCACGTCAACACGCTGCGCTACCGCCTCGGGCGCATCGAGCGGCTGCTCGGCGTCGACCTGGACGACGTTGAGGCGCGGTTCCAGCTCGAGTTCGCGGTCAAGCTGTTGGAGGCTCGCGGTCGGGTCGCCTCCGAGCCCAGCGCTCGCGCGAGCTCGTGACGGTGAGCGGCCGCCCGCCCCTTTCGTGAGCAGCCTTCCACAACTTCTGTCCGCATGCAGCATCAAGCCCGACACGGGCGTGTCGGGCACTGCCCGCTAGTGTGGTCGCGATGGTGCCGCGGGTCCAACCCTTCACCCCACGGGTCGACCTGCCGGCCCTCGTGCTGACGCCGGGTGAGGCTGCCGCCCCGGTCGCGGCGCTCGCCATCGTCGGCCCCCGCAGCTCGGCCGCCGCGCAGACCGCCACACGCAAGCTGTTCGCCGCACTCCGCAGCACCACACTCCGACAGAAGGAGCGATGCCGATGAACGAGGGCCTCCGCGAACCGCTACGTCATAGTGCATGGGCGACGCAGCGCCTGCTCGCGTTCTGCCGCGACCTCAGCGACGAGCAGCTCGCCGCCACCGCACCCGGCGCCTACGGCAGCCTGCTGGCGACCCTGCAGCACACGGTCGTCGCCGAGGGCGTATTCCGGGCCGTTCTCACCGGTGCATTCCCGGACTGGAACTGGAGGCCCGACGAGTCACCTGGCCTGGACGTGCTGGAGGTGCGGGCGATGGACAACACGCGCTTCTGGGAGGCGTTCCTGGAGCAGCCGTTCGATCCCGACCGCGTCTGCATCCAACCAGGACCCCACGGCCGCCGCGAAGCCAGCGCCGGCGTGGTGCTGGCACAGGTGATCGAGCATGCCTGCGAGCACCGCAGCCAGGCCTGCTCGATCATCACCGCGCAGGGGCTGGAGCCACCCGACCTCCAGGCCTGGGCCTACGCCTACGACGTGGGTCTGGCCCGGGACCGACCGGCAACCTGAGCAGGCGTCCGCCCATCACAAAAACAGAGGGGCATCGACAAACAGATTCAAGCGAGGAACGCGCGGACCGCTGCCAGGAAGTCGGCCGGGTTGTCGTCGTGGACGACGTGGCCCGCGTTCGCGACCTCGACGGTTCGACAGTCCGGGATGATCGCCGCCGCCGCGGCCAGCGCCTCGGCGCTCAGGGCCCCGCTCGTGGCGCCGCGCACCACCAGGGTGGGAACCCCGATCTTCGCCAGGTCGCGGAACCAGGCCGGGTCGGGCTCCGCAAGCTGCGCCCTGATGGCGGGCAGCACGGCGCGGTCGGCGCGGAACGTGACGCGACCGCCGTCCAGCCGGCGCACGGCGGGCTCGAAACGCTCGCGGAGCTCATCGTCGGTGCCCCTGATGCCGTTCTGCCGCGCCGCCGCGAACAGCTCGTACATGTCGGCGAACTCCCAGGGAGCGCCGGGCTGGCCCTCGAGCCGCAGTCCCTCGCGCGGCGGCACCGTGTCCTCCAGGACGAGCCGGCGCAGACCGGCGGGCCGGCGCTCCGCGTAGATGGCGGCGACCGTCCCGCCCATGGAGTGCCCCACCAGGCTGAAGGCGTCCAGCTCCAGTCGCTCGACGAACTGCTCCAGATCGCGGGCCATCAGCTCGAACGAGTAGGCGTGGGCGTGGTCGCTGGACCCGAAGCCTCGCTGGTCGGGCGCGATCACGCGATGAGTGCCCTGCATCGCCGTTGCGAAGGCGTCCCAGACATGCGCCGTCGCGAGCGCACCCGCCCCGTGCAGGAGCACCAGGGGGCCAGCGTCGCGTTTGCCCCACTCCAGGAAGTGCAGACGGAGGTCATCGAGGTCCGTGTAGGCGCTGCGACGAACCCGGGCGGTCGACATGGCACCAGGGTAGTCCGCTGTCTCGAGGGCGTCCCTCCGAGGGGCGGGTCTATCATCGTCGGATCGTGTGGGGATCCAGGCTGCGTCGCGCCGCGATCCTGATCGCCCTCCTGGCGGGGTCGCAGCTGGGCCACGCGATCGTCTACGCCGCCCGGTTCGGCGTGGACGCCGGCAGCCGCCAGGCCTCCGGCGTCCACGGGTACTTTCCGCCGCTGACGGCAGCCATCAGCGCGGTCCTGGGCGCCTTCCTCATGAGCGCCCTGCTGGCCACGGCGGCGGCTCGCTCCCTGCGGCCGGCGCCGGCCGTGTGCCGGGTCCGCGCGACCACGCGCTTCTTCGACATCCTGCCGCTGCTGTTCGCGGCACAGGTCGGCCTGTTCATCGGACAGGAGACCATCGAAGGCCTCGTCGCGTACGGCGGCCACGTGGCCTCGCCGTTGGAGCTGCTCTACTGGGGTACGCTCGGCCAGCTGCCCGCCGCGACGATCGCAGCCGCCATCCTCACCTGGTTCCTGGCCCGCCTGGAGGGTGCCTGGTCCGTCCTCATGGACGGCGCGATCAGGGTCTTCCACCGGACCCTCACGCCGGTACGGGAGCGCGCGGCCCGGCCGAAGGCCGACGGCGCCGTACGCCTGGCCTCGGCGTACCCGTCGGCCTTCCGGAAGCGCGGCCCTCCCGCGTTTCGCTGACTTCGAGTATTCGCGCGGCGCCCGCAGGCGGGTGCCGCAGGCAGCCGAAACGTATGGAGGGTCATCGATGTCACACCTGTATCTCCACGGCTTCGGGGTCCGCTACGGGCTCCCCGTGCCGCTGGCGCTGTACCTGTACGCCGCGGGCGCCGTCGTGGTCGTGTCCTTCGTCCTGGTGGTGCTGTTCGCGAGGGGACGGGTGGGCGAGCACGCCACCGACTACCCGCGCCGGGAGGCGCGCTGGCTGGTGGCGCTCGGGAACGCGGTCGTGGTGCGGTTCCTGTCCGGCCTGGTGGGCGTCCTCAGCCTGCTCCTCGTCATCGTCGCGGGATTCATCGGCTCCCAGACCGCCAACCAGAATCCCGAGGCCTACCTCGTCTGGATCTACTTCTGGGCGAGCACGGTGATCCTGACCGGGCTCATCGGGAACTTCTGGACCTACCTCAATCCCTTCACCACCATCTACCGGCTGCTCGCGCGCGTCCTGCCGCACGGCACGCGGCGCCTGCCCGACTGGCTCGGGATCTGGCCCGCCGGCGCGCTCTACTTCGCCTTCGCCTGGCTGGAGCTGGCGTCGGGGCAGGCCTCCCACCCCGCCGTCGTGGCGGGTCTGGCCACGGCATACACCGCCGTGACGGTGGGCGGCATGCTCGTCTACGGCGAGCGGGCGTGGCTCGAGCGCTGCGAGATGTTCACGGTCCTCCTGACCATCGTGGCCAGGTTCGGCCCCATCGAGACGGAACGCGACGAATCGGGACGCCTGCTGAAGGCCTGGCTCCGACCGTGGGGGACCGGACTGCTGGCCCCCGTCAAGGCGGGCTGGGACTACGTCGTGTTCGTGATCCTCATGCTGAGCAGCCTGGCGTTCGACGGGGTGATCGGCACAGGCTTCTGGAACGACACCGTCACGAGCCCGACGGGACCCTTCGGCTCCAGCTTCGGCACCTGGTCGGACCCGGTCCAGCACACCATCGGGCTGGTCGGCCTCACCGTCCTGTTCCTCCTCGTCTTCGTCGTCTTCATGAACGCGGTGGCCTGGCTCGGCGCGTCACGTGCCGCCACGCTGCCCATCCTGACGACGTTCGCCCTCACGCTGGTCCCCATCGCGCTCGTCTACAACGCGGCTCACAACTACACCTACGTGACGGTCACATCGCAGGGCATCCTCCCAGCGCTCTCGGATCCGTTCGGACGAGGCTGGCACCTGCTGCCGGTCAGCGCCGCGTTCACCCCCAGCGTGATCTTCGCCCAGGCGGTGACCGTGTGGTACGCCCAGCTCGTCCTCATCGTGCTGGGCCACGTGATCGCCGTCTATCTCGCGCACCTGCGGGCCGGTGAGTCGTTCAAGAAGGCGCAGGCGGTGCTGGTCAGCCAGTACCCGATGCTGATCCTGATGGTCGGCTACACGATGACCAGCCTCTGGATCCTCGCGCAGCCGATCACGAGCGGAGGCTGAGACCAGGGGCGGGGCCCCTAGCCGCCTCCACCCCACAGCTCCCCGGACGCGAGCCGGGCTCCCTCGACCAGCGCGTCGAGCTTCGCCCAGGCGATCTCCTCGTGACCGACGCGGCCGCCGAGACCGCAGTCGGTGCCGGCGAGTACCCGCTCGCGTCCCACCAGGTGCGCGTACCGCACCAGCCGGTCCGCGATGAGCCTGGGGTGCTCGATGATGTCGCTGGCGTGGCCGACGACGCCGGGGATGAGCAGCTTCTCCTCGGGCAGGGCGACGTGCTCCCAGACCCGCCACTCGTGGTCGTGGCGCGGGTTCGACGCCTCGACCGAGAAGGCTCCGGCGTGGACCCGCAGCATCAGGTCCACGACGTCGTCCAGCGGGAGGTCCTGGGTGTGCGGCCCGTGGTAGCTGCCCCAGCAGGCGTGCAGGCGCACGCGCTCCGGCGGGACGCCGCGCAGGGCGTGATTGAGGGCGTCCACTCGCACCTCCGCGAACCCTCGGTACTCGGCGACCGTCATCCCCGTGTGGATCTGCCAGGCGTCGAACAGGTCTGGATCGTCCACCTGGAGCACGAACCCGGCATCCGTGATCGCGCGGTACTCGTGGCCGATGGCCTCGGCGATCGCGTACAGGTGGGCCTCTTGGCTGGGGTAGTGCTCGTTCTCGAGCCAGTGCTCCATGGTGCCCGGGGCGACCGCGGTCAGGAAGGCCTCCTCCGCCGGTGCGGCCGCCAGCGCCGCCCGCATGGAGTCGATGTCCGCCTGGAGCGCCGCCTGACCGGCGTAGGTGAGCGGCGCCACGCAGACCACCGCCGGCGGCGGACCCAGCCGCGCCGAGAACCCGGTGGTGTCCTCGAAGTACCCCGGAAAATGATGGCGATCGCGCCCGGAGATCTCTGACCCCGGCGGCTGCGCCCCGGCCGCCCGCGGGCGGACCTCCAGGCCGCCGAGGCGGGAGGCCGCGTACCAGGTGAAGTTCGACTTGCCGAGCTCGCCGTCGTTGACCGAGTCGATCCCGGCGGCCACCTGGCGCCGGACCGCGTCCGCGACGGCGCTCCGGACCCGCTGGGCGAGGCCGTTGTCGTCCGCCGGCGTGGGCTGCCGCTCGCTGGCCGTGACGTCCTCCCGGATCTGCGGCGGTCGGGGCAGGCTGCCGGCGTGGGTGGTCAGGATGCGCCCGGCGCTGCGCTTCATCGACATGGCTGCGGGCTATTCTTCCACGCCCGATCAGCCGTTCCCGAACCTCCGCGCGAGGAACCCTGTCCAGGTCAGGCGTCCGGCCGCCCCGCCGTTGCCCGTGGGCTGGCCGGCGACCAGCAGACCGCCATCCCGGATCGCTCGGGTGCCTGGCATCGGGATCGCGAGGACCAGCCGGCGCCTGTGGGTGAGCCGAAGGTAGTCGCGGACCATGTCGGCCCACGTGGAGACCTCCGGTCCGCCGAGGTCCGGCACCCGCCCGGAGGGCGGCCCGAGCGCGACCTCGACCAGCCGGTCGGCGACCTCCTCGACGTCGATCGCCTGGCACCGGAAGTCCTTCGGGACGGGCACGACGGGCAGCCTCGTCATGCTCCGGGTCCCGTTCAGGATGTAGTCGTAGAACTGCGTCGCCCGCAGCACGCTCCAGGGCAGTCCCGAGTTGACCACGATCCGCTCCGCCGCCAGCTTCGACCGGAAGTAGCCGAACCCCACGCCGTCCACCCCGACGACGGAGATGTAGACCAGGTGCGGTTTCGTCTCCATCGCCAGCGCCGCCCGCACGAGGTGCTGCGCCGCCTCGGCGTCGCCCCTGGGCGCGCTGGCGCAGTGGACGATCACGTCGGCGCCGGCGACCGCTTCATCCAGGCCGGTTCCCTCGGCGAGGTCGCCGGCCACGTATTCGACGCCTTCGCCGGCGGGATGCGGCCGCCGGCTCAGCACGCGCACTCGAACGTCGCGCTCCCCGAGACGGCGGACGACCCGCGACCCGAGATTGCCGGTCCCGCCGGTGACCAGGATCAGCTTCGGCATGCCGATCACGCTATCGAGCCGCGGCCCTGGACTGCTTCTTCATTCCTGACGGGATCGACGGGTCCGGCCGGGCTCAGTCGTAGAAGGGCTCCTTCTTGAGCTCAGCCAGCACGCCGGCATCGTGGCCGAACACCAGCCGGGCGCCGGTTCGGTCCACCAGGCGCTCGACGTACCGGTAGCTGCGGAACCACGCTGAGTAATCGCGGAGCAGCCAGCCCAGCGGCCGGCCCTGCTCCCAGTTGTCGCGCAGGTGGAACTGGTCGCTGGTCAGGAAGAACGTGCCCGAGTTGGCGAGGTCGACCTGCATTCCCAGCAGGGCGGGCGTGTGCCCGGGCAGCCGGTGCAGCGTGAGCCCGTCGAACAGCTCGATCCGGTCGCCGTCCAGCGCCTTCCAGTTGAAGGAGAAGTCGAGATAGTGCGGGATGTACGGGCCGAAGTCCTCGCCGGTGGCGACCGAGTAGAACGCATGCTTGAGCTCGTCGCCGTGGACGTAGATCGGGACGTCGCGGCCCCGGAAGAACTCGAGACCGCCGGCGTGGTCGAGATGGAGGTGCGAGAGCACGACGGCGCGGACGTCACCCAGGTCGACGCCGGCCGCGCCGACCGCGGCGTCGAGCCGGTTCTCGTCACCGTAGTGGGCGATGTGGAACAGCTCGAGGAGAGGCGGAGCCCAGAGCTCGGACGCGTTCGGCGCGGCTCCGGTGTCGAACAGGATCGGTCCGGCCTTGGGGTGGACGATCAGGGTGCCGATGATCGCGACGCGGCGGCGCGGCGACCGGGGTTCGGGGTCCGACCGGGTGCTGGCGCCGGCCACGGCCAGTGGGAATCCCTCGTCGTACTCGATGTTGCCGAGGTCGAGCGGATACAGCTTCATTGGTCTCTCTCTCCTTCGAGGCGCGGCCCCGTCGCATCGTAGCGCTCGGCACCGGCCCGAGCCTGGTGAGCGCGGCGTTGTGCACGCGACGCTCCTCCGTGGACGGTCGAAGCGGCACGGTCACCGCAGCAGGACGTGCGCCACCGCGTAGCCGGCATACAGCGCCAGGAGCACCGCGCCCTGGGCACGGTTCACGCCGCCGCGCCACAGGAAGAGCGCGGCCAGCCAGGTGCTTGCGACCAGGAACGGCCAATCGAGGGTCCTCGTCAGCGGTGCGACCCGGACCGGCGCCGCCAGGGCGATCAGCCCGAGGTTGCACAGCACGAAGTAGAGGACGGTCCCGACCAGGTTGCCCGCGCTCACGTCCGGACGCCCCTCCCGGGCCGGCACCGCCTGCCTGATCACCTCCTCCAGCTCGATGGCGGCCGGTGCCACGACCATCCCGATCACCCCGGCGGGCAGGGCGAACCGCGTGATGAACCGCTGCGCGCCGAAGGTGACCAGTTCGGCGCCGGCGGTGATGGCGACGATGCCCACGAGCGTGAGGAGCAGGGGCGACCACCACCGGCGCGGGCGCTCCGCAGCCTCCAGCACGTCGTCCGGGTCCAGGAAGCGGTGCGTGCGCGAGGCGAGGACCACGGAGCCCAGGCCCAGGCCGAACGCCGCGAGCAGGCCGATCCCCGCCAGCCGGGGCGTGGTCCCGCCGATCAGCGCCAACCCGGCGAGGACCGGCGTGACGGCGAAGACCAGCAGCACGCCTGCCGGCAGGTGGACCCGGAGCGGGAACAGTACGGCGCCGAATCCCAGCGCCACGCAGACGACGAAGATGCCGCCGCCGAAGACGGTGCCGAGCGCGAGGTCCGGCACGCCGCCCCGTGCCGCGACAAGACCCACCGCGATGTTCTCCGCCTCCAGGCCCGAGAAGATGCCGGCGATCGCGAACGGCGCGAGTCCCAGCAGTGCGGCGAGACCGACCATGCCGGTGAGGAGCCGGTCGGTGGACCACACGACAACCACGACGCCCAGCACGAAGGCGCCTCCTGCGATGGCGAGATCCTGGATCAGTCCGGACGCTCCTCGTCCGGACGCTCCTCGTCCAGTCGCGCCGCCCGCTCGGCGAAGCGCCCGACGGCGTCCGCCGCCTCGCGAACGGCCTGCTCCGCGGGGCCCCGGCCCGGGGCGCCGAACAGGTCTCGCGTGCCGACCGTCTCCAGCCAGCGCCGCAGCTTGACCAGGTCGGCCTCGTTCTCCTCGACCTCGGCGAACGTGAACTTGCCCTTCCCGCCCTCGCGCTCGAGCTCGGCCAGGAGCGCGTGGGCGCGCTCCACCACCTCGGCGTACTCCGCGTCCCGCGCGGTGTTGAACCGGTCGACCAGCAGCGCGTGCGCGTCCACGGCGAATGCCTCGACGGCGAAGACATCGAAGGCGCCGCCGGCCGAGCGCAACCCTTCAGCGATCCGGTCGAGGGCGTCACGCTCCGCCAGCTCCTTCGGGACCAGGCAGACCGAGGGCGCAACGTACAGGCCGCCCAGCCGGTGCAGCCGGCGCCACGCCGCCACCCTGGCCGTGGACGGTTCCGCCGGCGCCCGGTAGACGACGAGCGTCCAGGAGCGGCGGAGCGTGTCGGCGGCCATGGCATCATGATGCAACACCTGTTGCTCTGCTGCAACTGCCGTTGCATTCGACTGCGTGCCGGCCGGCGGAGCGAAGCGCCCCGTCCGGCCGGCCCGATGCCGCGGGAGCTCAGCCCACGGACACGTCGTCCAGGAACATCCAGGTCGGGTCCGGCGGGTTGGCGAAGCCGTCGTCGTGGTCGCTGAACCAGAGCACGACGGTCTGTCCCGCGAACTGGCTGAGGCTGAAGTTCACCTGCGTCCACGTGCCCGAGTTGGAGCAGACGTTGAGCACTGTCGCCAGCGTGGACCCCGACGTGCTCCGGATCTGCGCCTGCTGCTGGTCGAACTGGATGGAGTCGGTGCAGTGCGGGTTGTACCAGAAGGTCAGCGTGGGGCTGCCGCTCGGCACCGTGATGGTCTGGGTCAGCGTGCTGGTGGCGTTGTGCGGGCTGGTGCTGCCGAGCTGCGCGGCGAACGAGCCGGAGTGGACGGGCTTGCTGACGATGGTGGGCGTCACCCCCCCGGCTCGTGGTCCAGCCGCTGAACGTCCCCGTCTCGAAGCCACCGTTGGTGACGACCGTGGCCCCACCCGTCACCCTGAGTGAGGTGGAGGCGGTGTGGCTGGTCGCCGAGCTGGTGCCGGTCGGCCCCGCTCGACCTAGAGCGGGCAGCCTGCGGTGTCAATGACCGCACGGCGTTACCCGCGATCTCGCCGGTCGTTCCCTCTGCGATGAGGGCCGTCGCGCTGCTGCTCCTCTTCTCCGTGTGCGCCTGCGGGTCAGTGGGCCGCGTGGGCGCGCCGGGAGCGAGCAGCGGCTCGCCGTCGAGCTCGCCCCTCACTCAGACCGACCTGCAGTACCGCGTCATCGATCGTCTCGGCGCGCCGGTGTTCTGCGACCCGATGAAGTACCCGGTCGCTCGCGAGCCGGATCCCGCCGTCGTGGCCCGCATGGTGGCCGACCTCCGCGCGCAGCACGCCGACGAGTTCGACGCGATCGTCCGGCACGAACACCTGGGCTCCAGCAGCCTCAGCGCCGCGGATGACCTGCGCATCCTGAGCCAGGCCAGCGCCCTGGCGGCGATTCCGCTCACCGCGAGGGGCGGGATCTACCCCTTCGATTACCAGGTGGTCGGCCCACCCACCGCGCAGGTCACCGGCACGGTCGATCCGGCCGGCGCCGTCACGCTGGCGAGCAGCAGGCCCGCCCCGGGCCATCTGTGCCCGATCTGCCTGGCCCGGTGGGACAGGATCGCGACTCTCGCCGGCGACACGCCGGTGACCGCCCTACGGCCAGGGACGCTGGTCTGGACGCTCGACGCCGGCGGCCGGCGCGCGGCCGCGCCGGTGCTCGTGGTGGGCCACACGCCCGCCCCGATCGGCCACCAGGTCGTCCACCTCGTGCTGGTGGACGGCAGGAGCGTGGACGTCTCGCCCGGCCATCCGCTGCCGGACGGCCGCCCTCTGGGCGATCTGCGGCCCGGCGACCCGGTGGACGGGTCCTCGGTCGCGAGTGCGGAACTGCGTCGCTACGACGGCTCGGACACGTGGGACCTGCTGCCGGCCGGCGCCACGCACGTGTACTGGGCGGACGGCGTGCCGCTGCGCAGCACGCTCTAGGCTGTTCCAGCAACCGGGTGGCACTACCGGGCGGCCGGCGAGTCGGCGCAGCCGCAGGTCTCCCCCCGCCAGGCCTCGATCCCCTCCCTGATCGCGACGCCGGCCACGGCCAGACCGGCGACCGCGTCCACCCACCACCAGCCCCACAGGGCGTTCGTGACCAGGCCGGCCAGCACCGCGGCGGCCAGGTAGGCGCAGAGCAGGTTCTGCGAGCCCTCGCCGGCCGTCGCGCCGGACCCGAGCCGGCGGCCGAGCCACTGCTTGACCATGCCCAGGGCCGGCATGAGCAGCACGCTGCTCGCAGTCAGCGCGATCCCGAGCGGGGTTGCCTCCGGCTGGTGCTGCGTCACCAGGTTGCGGCCCGACTCGATCGCGACGTAAGGAGCGAGGAGCCAGAAGCTGACCGCCACCGCCTTCTGGGCGCGGCCCTCGGCCGTCTCGGACAGCATCCGATTCCCGCTGAACCGCCAGATCACGATCACGCTCGCCAGGCCTTCGACCACCGACGAGAGCGCCCAGCCGATCAGGGCGATCGAGCCGGCGCGATACCCGGCGACCAGCCCGACCGAGCCCTCGACGGCCATCCAGCCAAGGCTCGCCCAGGCCAGCCGGCGAGTCCACCGGGCGAGGCGGAGCCAGGAACGGTCCGCGTGAGGCGGCGCTCGTTCGCTGCTCAGCACGGATCAATCCTGGCTCAACGAGCTACGACGGCGTCGTGGTCGCCTTCTCGCGCTCGCGCAGGACCCGGCGCAGGATCTTCCCGGACGCCGACTTCGGGATCGCGTCCACCACCTCGACGCGGCGCACGCGCTTGTGCGGAGCCACCCGCGAGGCGACGAATTCCATGATCGCGTCCGGCGTGACCGGCTGCTTCGGCACCACGAAGGCCTTCGGGATCTCGCCCGCCTCCAGGTCGGGAACCCCGATCACCGCGGCGTCCGCGATGTCGGGATGCGACAGCAGCAGCGCCTCCAGCTCGGCGGGGGCGACCTGGTAGCCCTTGTACTTGATCAGCTCCTTCAGCCGGTCGACGATGAACCACCACCCGTCCTCGTCGACGTGGCCGATGTCGCCGGTGTGGAAGAAGCCGTCGTCGTCTATAGAGCTCGCGGTCGCCGCCTGGTTGTTGAGGTAGCCGACCATCACCTGCGGGCCGCGGATCCAGATCTCGCCGTCCTCGCCCGGCCCCAGGTCGCGGCCGTCGGGCGATTCCACCCTGCACTCCGTGTTGGGCAGCGCGTAGCCGACCGTGGCGGGCGGTGAGCCCGCGGCCCGGTTCGGCACGCTGTGGGTCACCGGGCTCGTCTCGGTCAGGCCGTAGCCCTGGATGACCTGGCAGCCGATCCGCTCGGCGCACTCGTCCGCCGTCCCTGCATCGAGCGGTGCGGCGCCCGAGAACACGACCTCGACGCTGGATAGGTCGTACCCGCCGATCGAGGGGTGCTTGGCCAGCGCCACCACGATCGGCGGCGCGACGAACAGCCACTTCACCCGGTACTGCTGGATGGCCGCCAGGAAGGCCTCCAGCTCGAAGCGCGGCATGCTCACGATCGTGCCGCCCTGGAACAGCGTGCCGTTCATGATCACGTTCATCCCGTAGATGTGGAAGAACGGGAGCACGGCCATGGTCACGGGGTCGTCACCGAAGTCCTGCAGGGCGGCGGTCTGGACCAGGTTGGCGACGAGGTTGCGGTGGCTCAGCATCACGCCCTTCGAGATGCCGGTCGTACCGCTGGAATAGGGCAGCACGGCAAGGTCCCGCGCGGGGTCGACGGCCGCCTGCCGGGCCTCGGGGCCGGCCAGGAGCGACGCGAACGGCGTGGCGCCGTCGGCCTCGCCGAAGACCACGATCTCGGCGACCGCCGTGCCGCGCACCGCGTCGCGCGCCTTGTCGAGCAGGGGCGGGATCGTGATCAGCATCCGCGCTTCCGAATCGCGGAGCTGGAAGTTGATCTCGTCAGCGGTATAGAGCGGGTTGAGCGTCGTGTTGACGGCGCCGGCGGTGCAGACGCCGTGGAAGGCGATGGGGTACTCGGGCAGGTTGGGGCTGAGGATCGCGACGGCGTCGCCCTTTCCGACGCCGCGCTCCAGCAGGCCGCCGGCGAAGCTCCGGACCGCGCTGTGCAGCTCCGCGTAGGTGCGGCTGCGGCCCGTGGCGGCGTCGACGATCGCCGTTCTGCCGGCGAGGCGGTCCGCGTGACGGAACGCGACCTCGGTGATGGCCGTCTCCGGCCAGGTGACGTGCGGATAGCGGCTCTGGTGAATCATCTGACGCGCAACTCCCTCCCTTCTCATCCGCGGGCCGCGCTGGCGGCGACGCCCAGGAAGGGCCCCCAGCCGGGCCGTCGTTCGAGCTCGACCAGCCTCGGCACGACGCGGTGGGTGGTCCGATGGTCGAAGTGCCAGACGGGTTTCAGCGCCGGCACGAGCGGCGCGCGGAAGACCGCCTTGTCGACGCCCTCCAGCAGGTACGTGTTGTGGACCCAGCCGAGGCCGCTCTGGATGTCGGCCGGTGTCGCGCTGGGGTGGCCGCCCCACGGCGTGCTCATGGCGACGTAGGAGATCGCCGGCCAGACGTTCACCGCCACGGTGCCGTAGCGGAGCTCGCGCACGGCGTCCTCGACCGGTCCGTCCAGCTCCCGGTCGTTCGCGCGCACGATCTCCGCGCTGAGCGTGCCCCACAGGCGCTCGTTGCAGAACGTCGTCGCGGCCGCCAGGAAGCCGGCCGGGTCGGAGGCGGGCAGCGCGGTCTCCGAGAGGATGCCGCAGAAGGGCTCGGTCAGGAACAGCCGCTCGCCCCCATCGGTCGCGTCGAGGTCGGGGACGAACGCCCACGGGAGCTCACCCTCGACGGCGGCTCCGAGCCTCGAGACGCCGTTGCGGCCGCCCAGGAGCTCTTCGTACCGCTCCAGCGCGCCGGGGTAGTAGGCGCGCCGCGGCGCCGCCGCTGCCAGCGTCTGCCGCAGCACCTCGGCGAACCGCTCGCGCTGCGGCCAGTCCCGGGAGACGACCAGCATCTTGGCGGCGTTGCAGTTGAAGGACGCGTTGTTGACGGTCGCGCTGACCACCGCCCGGGCCCGGAATCGCAGCTCCCGCTCCGTGTACCGGCCGGGCACGACGATCACCGGGCTGACGCTGCCCAGCTCGGACGTGATGGTCTTCCGCAGCAGCGGGTCGCGCTCGCGCTTGCGGCGGTCGCGCTCCGGTCCGGGCGGGCCCCAGTAGATCTGGTCGAAGGTGTTGGCGCTGCCCGTGATGTGCACATCGTCCACGGCCGCGTGGCCCAGCAGGTGGGCCCCCTCCGCCCCGCCGCCGTACACGATGCGCAGGTAGCCGCCATCGATCAGGGGGGCCAGTCCCCGGGCGAGGAACCCGCCCACGTACTCGTTGACCGGGTTCATCTTGAGCACGCACACGCGGCCCTCGGCGAAGAGCTTGTGGAGCACGTCGGTCGCCGGGATGGAGCTCACGTTGCCGGCGCCGAGGACGGCGCACACGCTGGCGGGGCCGCGTTCGCCCGCGTAGAGCGGGGCCTGGCGCCGCGCGGCCGCAGCCGCGTCGACGCCCTCCTGCATGAGCGCGGCACCGCGGTAGCCCAGGTAGGTGGCGGCGTCGATCGCGCCGGTCGGGAACACGTCCACCTCCAGCCGGCCGTCGGAGCGGACCCTGGTCCGGCGGCCCAGCGGCGGCCGGCCGCGTGCCGCGATCTCCTCCAGCGTCTCGGCGAGCAGCCTCGCCGACCGGATCGTCAGCACGGGACCGGTCAGGTAGTCCTCGGCGCCAGCGGGCGTGCCCCACGTCAGGCCCTTCGCCCGGGCGCCGGCCCGAGCCCAGTCCTCGGCCACGGCTGCGACGCCGGCCACGCACGCGCGCAGCAGCGCCGCCCTGGCCGCCGGCGCCAGTTCTGCGAAGGCGCCGGCCCGGGCACGGACCTCGTCGACGGCCCGGTCGAGCTCGGGAAGCGGGGTGACGCGGCCGCTTCGTGCGGACGCGCTCATCACGGGCGTGATGCCGGACGTCGTCATCGACTCCTCCTCCCCAATGATCGATCGCGGGGCGCGGCGGTCACACCGGCTGCTGGGGTCTCGACGCGGGACCCTCGCAGACCAGGTAGAAGCGGTCGGACTCGCGCTGGGCGCGGATCCGGAACAGGCCCGTGTATCCCGCAACGGCGGTGTCGCCGAGACGTCTGATGGCCGCGGCGCGGTCGAGCACGTCCTGCCAGGCGCGCACGCTGCCTATCGGCGTGGCCGCGCCGGCGGCGCCCTCGACCTCGACGCACCACCACGTCTCGGGCGCTTGCCACGGACAGCTGTTCACGGGTTCGCCGCCTCCAGACGAAGGCAGTCCAGCACCCGGTTCGTCAGCCTGAGCCAGCTGTCCCGATCGGGCTCCCGGACGCCGGCCGTGTGGATCAGGTCATACCCCAACGCGAGCGCCATGCCGAACCTGGCCAGCGTCGCGGGATCGACGTCACCGGCCAGGTCCCCCCTGGCCCTGGCCTGGTCGCCCAGCCCCGTGACGGCCGCCTCGATGCGCTCCAGGCGCTCGCGCACCAGGACGGCGATGTCCGGGTCCCGCCACGCCGCCGACCAGGCCTCGACCAGCAGCCGGCGGTCGGCGTCGGGCGTGTCCAGCGCCATCGTGCGCGCGATCCGGCCGATCACGTCCAGCGGCGGTCCCTGCACCGGCCGGCTCAGCCCCAGCGTGTCGTAGGTGCGCTGCAGCTTCATCTCGATCGCCGCGGCGAGCAGGTGCGCCTTGTCGCGGAAGTTCCCGTAGATCGCGCCGTTGGTCAGCCCCGCGCGCCGCGCGATGGCCAGGATCCCGACGCGCGCGTAGCCCTCCTCGGCGATCAGCTGCGCCGCCGCCTCGATGAGCCGCTTCCGCGTGGACCCAGGCTGTCCGGCCACGCGAGAGAGAGTACTCTCTCCATTCCAGTCTGGCAAATTCGAGCGGCCGCCCCGCTCAGCCGGGTTCGCCGGCGCGGAGGAACCGCCCGATCAGCTCGGCCGACTCCTTCGCCTGGTCGATCAGGAAGAGGTGGCCGCCGCCACTGATGACGTGCAGCCGAGCGTGCGGGATGAGCCAGGCCAGGATCCGTCCGTTCGTCACGCGGATGATCGGGTCGTCGTCACCGGTCAGCACCAGGACCGGCTGCTGGATGCGGTGCAGGTAGGGCAGGCTCGACCACCCCACGACCGCGGACAGCTGCCACAGGTAGCCGCGCAGGCTCGGCGGGTGCGCCAGCCCGCGGTACGCGTGTCGCTCCAGGAGCTCCGGCCGGCGCGCGATCTCGCCCCCGTACAGGCGCGCCGCGATCGCGCCCAGGTGCGCACGCGAGTAGTACCGGTACGGCGTGCTCAGCAGCGCCAGCGCCGAGGGACGGCCCGGTAGGCCGCCGAACCCGCACGTGGTCGCGGCCAGGACGAGCCGGCGCACGCGGTCGGGGTGGCGATGGGCGAGCTCCTGGGCGACGCCGCCGCCGAAGGAGACGCCCAGCACGTCGGCACCTGGACATCCCAGCTCGTCGAGCAGGTGCGCCGCGACGTCACCGAGCTCGCGCATGCGCAGCGGCCGCCACGGCACCTGAGAGTCGCCGGTCCCAGGGGCGTCGAACGTGATCGTGGTGAACCCCTCCAGCTCGTCCACCAGCGGCTCCCACAGCTCGAGGCTGCCGCCCAGGCCCATGACCAGCAGCAGCGGCGGTCCCTCGCCCTGGACCCGCACCCGCAGGCGCAGGCCGTCGACCGCAATGTGCCGTTCGCCTGCCGTGATCGCCGTGGCCGCCGCCCCTACTTCTGCAGCACGTACCGGCCGGGGGCGTCGTCGAGGACCGGGTGGCGGCGGTTTCCGAGCGCCCGCGGCGCCGGCCGGCGCGCACCCGCATGGCGCCCGACCCAGCCAACCCAGTGCTCCCACCACGAGCCCTTCGCCTGCGTGGCCCCTTGCAGCCACACGTCCGGGTCGTCCTCCAGCGGCCCACCAGTGAAGTACGCGGACTTCGGGTTCCCGGCGGGGTTGACGATGCTCTGGATGTGGCCGGACGAGCTCAGCACGAAATCGCAGGGACCGCCGACCATCCCGGTCGTCCGGTAGCCGGCCTTCCAGGGAACGATGTGGTCGGTGATCCCGGTCAGCACGTAGGTCGGGCACCGCACCTGCCGGAGGTCGATCGGCTCGCCCAGCACCGTGGTCTCGTCCGGCGCCACCAGCGGATTGCGCACGTAGAGATCGAGGAAGCCCGCGTGCAGCGCCGCCGGCAGGCGGGTCGTGTCCGCGTTCCACGACAGGATGTCGAAGGCCGGCG
>DASQZW010000314.1:0-19390 GCA_035638495.1 Terriglobales bacterium | reverse complement strand
TAGACCAGCGTGCCGTCCTCGTCGGCTCGAAGGTTGGCCTCGAGCCAGGCGCGGCCGCGTCCCTCGTCCCAAGCCAGGCCGAGGTGCGTCCGGCACATCTCCAGCGCATCGTCCATGCTCGAGAAGCGATAGGTGGTCGAGCGCCAGCTCCCGAGGACCAGCTCGGGCTCGATGCCCATCTGCCGGAGCAGCAGGAAGCAGTCGCGCAGCCACGGCTCGCGTCCGCGCTCGGGCCTCGCCATCACCTCGGCGGGGTGCGTATGGGGCGCGTCGCGCATGACGACGAACACCCGTTCGCGGGCCAGCCGGTCGAGCTTCTCGATGAACGGCACGGGGTCCGCCACCGGATAGAGGACGTGCACGCAGATGACCAGGTCGGCCGGCGCCGGGTCGGCCTCCTCCCAGGTGCTGCCGATCACGGTCAGGTTGTCCGCCGGCTCGATGTGCTCGCGCATGGCGAGGGAGGGCTCCACGGCGGTCACCCAGTCCAGGCGGCGAGCCAGCGGCGTGGCGTAGCGGCCCGTCCCCGCGCCGACGTCGATCAGCGTCGCGGACGGCCGCAGCCACGGCTCGATGACGGCCAGGACCCGGTCCCCCGGCTCCGCCCGCATCAGACGCGCGAACTGACGCGCACGAGGCGCCCACCAGTCACCGGTGTGCGACCGTCCGGTCTGCGCATCCCTGGCCTCGACCAGGGAGCGCCAGTGTGCAGCCCAGTCGACATCGAGTACGGCGTCCATGCGAATGCCTAATGTTGCGCCCCCGGATCGTGAGCCGGCCAGTGCCACGGCGGACCTGACACCGCGGGCGAGGCCGACTTCACTGGCCGCATGCCCGTGCTAGCGGCCTTCGAGCGACCTGCCGCGTCCTTGGTCCAGCATGGCGGGGCCCCGCACGCATCGGCGTTGGACGTGGCGTCGACCTTTGGCCCCCACGTGCTGCTCCTGGCCGTCCTGGTCGTCGCCGGCGTCGTGCTCCACCGGCTCCATCGCGCCGCCGTCGAGGCGCCCGAGGTGGACCCGCGCTACTCGTCCGCCGGCGGGCGGGCGGTGTCGCCGCGCGCGATCCTCTTCCCCTACGAGGCGGCCTTCCTGGCAGGCGGCATGCCGCGCGTGGTCGAGACGGCGCTCGCCGCGCTCCTGGAGGAGGGCTGGATCGAGAGCAGTCCGAGCGGCCGCCTCCACCTCGGCGTTCGTGGGGACCTGGTCACATCGCCCGACCCGGTCGGGATCCCCGTCCTGTCCGTCGTCGCCGGCGCTCCGCCGACGGCCTCTCGCGAGATCCGCCGCCGCGCCGCCCACCTGCGGGAACTGCGCGACGTCGGCCGCATCCTGTACGCGCGCCGCCTGATCATCTCCGGGCCGGTCGAGGAGCGGCTGCGCCGTCTGCGATGGGGGACGACGGCGGGGCTGGCGCTGGCGGCCGTGGCGCTCATCGCCGTCTCGGCGATGCGCTCGGGGCAGCTGCTCAGCCCGCCCGCCATCATGTCGGCTGGATGCCTGGTCCTTGCCGTGGTCACGCCCGCGCTCGCATGGCCGCGCCCACTGTTCCGGACGGCCCTCGGCGACGCGGAGCTGGCCGCGCTCCGTCACACGGTGAACGACAAGGCGAGATGGGTGTCCGAGCGCCTGTGGTCCGCGGAGCCGGCGACGCCCGAAGAGCCGTGGGCGGACGTGGACCGGATCTCCGACGCCCTGCTGCGCCCGGCGGTGTCGCGGCCGGTCCAGCTCGGATGGCTGTGGGGTCGCGAGGACGGGCTGATGGCGATCGCGGTCCGTGGGCCTCGCGGCATCCCGGATCGCGGGCTCCGGCGCGGCCTCAACGGGCATGCGCCGCCCGGCTTCGTGACTGACGCATCCACAGGCTTGTCCACAACTGTGCACAAGATGCTGCGCTCGAACCACGCCTGAACCACCATAAACTGTGAGCGTGGGCGAGTTCAGCGAGCCGGAGCGCGAGCTCCTGCGCCGCTACTGCACGAACGTCGACCGTCGGGCCTTCGCGCTCCGCGGCCTGCCAGAGGTCGTCCGGGGCGCGCTGTTCAGCCGCTACTCGCGCACGGAGAAGAGCCTGCGCCGCGTGCTGCTCGACGAGTTCCTGCACGAGCCCGCGGCCGGCCTCGACCTTGAAATGGGCGGGGCTGATCGCCTGGTCGACGCCGAACGCGCGGAGGACTTCTATCAGCGCGTGCTGGTCGGCTACGGGGACGACTCGGTCGCGGAGCTCGCGGGCGCGCACGTGGCCGTGGAGCGGGTGTCGAACCTGGCGGCGAAGGCGCTCGAGGACTCCCGCGTCGGGATCTCGCCGCTCGAGAAGTCGACCCGGTACGTTCGATTCGACCGCCCGGACCAGGACGGCCGGTTCGCGTACCACCGCGGCCCGGAGCTCGCGCAGCCCGCCTACGAGCCCGCTATGGACGCGCTGTTCCGGACGTACTCCGAGCTCGTCACGCCGCTGACGAACCGCGTGCGGGAGGCCCACCCGAGAGAGCCGGAGGAGAGCGAGCGCGCCTGGAAGAGCGCGACGCGGGCGCGCGCGCTCGACCTGCTGCGCGGCCTCCTGCCCGCGGCCACGCTGACGAACCTCGGCCTGTACGGCAACGGTCGTGCGTTCGAGTACCTGCTGACGAAGCTGGCCGCGTCCGAGCTGCCCGAGTGCCGCGGCCTGGCGGGGGAGCTGCACGCCGAGCTGGCAGAGGTCATCCCGGCGTTCATCAGGCGCGGCCTGGACGAGCGCTACGGTGCGCCGGCAGCCGCGTACCTCGCCGAGGTCCGGCGGCGCGTGGCCGCCCAGGCACCGCGGGCCGGCCGGCAGCGACCAGAGGCCGGGCCGGAGGTGCGGCTGGTCGAGCACGACGCGGAGGCCGAGCGGCGGGTGGTCGCGGCTGCCCTCTTCCCGCACTCCGACCTGCCGCTCGCGGAGCTGGGCGGCGCCGACGTGGACACGGAGGCGGTGCTCCGGGCCCTGCTGGACGGCCGGGCCAACCGCCGGCATCGCGCTCCTCGGGCGCTGGAGCACGCCCACTACACCTTCGAGATCACGGCCAACTTCGGCGCCTACCGCGACCTCCAGCGCCACCGCATGCTCAGCCAGGAGCGCCAGCTGCTGGGCACCGGGCTCGGCTACGACGTGCCCCCCGACCTGGCCGTCCACGGCATGGACGGCCGGTTCCGAGATGCGATCGAGCGCGCCGCTGAGGCGCACCGGGCCATGGAGACCGCGCTGGGACCTGCGCTCGCCCAGTACGCCGTCCCGCTGGCGTTCCGGCTCCGCTGGTACTTCCGGGCCAGCCTGCGCGAGGTGTACCACCTGTGCGAGCTGCGGACGACGGCTCAGGGCCACCCAGACTACCGTCACGTGGCCCAGGAGATGTTCAAGCGCGTGCGCGACGTCCACCCACGGCTGGCCGCGTACGCTCGCTTCGTTGACATGGGGCCGGGCGATGAGCTGGAGCGGCGGGCATCCGAGCGGCGGATCGACCGGAAGCTCGCCGAGCTGGGTGGGTAGGGCGCTGACCGCGGCGTCGCTGCTGGCCCTGGTCGCGTGCGGCCCGGCCGTCGCCCGCGTCCCGGACACCGCGCGCGGCGGAGGCGCCCCGGCGTTCCGCCTCCTGGCCTTCTCCCGCACGCTCGGCTACCGGCACGACTCGATCCCCGACAGCATCGCCGCGGTGGAGGCGCTCGGCCGTGCGCACGGCTTCGGCGTCGACGCCACCGAGGACGCGGACGCCTTCACGACCGCAAACCTGGCCCGCTACCGCGTGGTGCTGTTCCTGAGCACGACCGGCGACGTCCTCCGGGGCGGGCAGCGGGACGCGCTGCAGGCGTTCGTGCGCGCGGGAGGCGGCTTCGCCGGCGTCCACGCCGCGGCCGACGCGCTGTACGACTGGCCGTGGTACGGCGGCCTGGTCGGAGCCTGGTTCGCCCGCCACCCCGCGATCCAGCGCGCGACGATCCACGTGGAGGACGGGTCCCAGCGGTCGACCCGCGGCCTGCCCAACCCCTGGATCCGGACGGACGAGTGGTACGACTTCCGCAGCAACCCGCGATCGTCGGTCCATGTCCTGCTGACCGTCGACGAGGCCACGTACCAGGGCGGCGGCATGGGCGCCGGCCACCCCATCGCCTGGTACCACGACTACGACGGCGGTCGCGCGTGGTACACCGCGCTGGGCCACCTCCGCGAGGCATACTCCGACCCCGTGTTCCTCTCGCACCTGCTCGGCGGCATCGCCTACGCGGCGGGGGGCGCATGGCGGTCCTGATCGTCCACGGCGGCGCCGGCGCGCCGCCGGAGGCGGACTACGCCGAGCGGCAGGCGGCGGTCGAGCGCGCGCTGGAGACCGGCTGGGCCGCGATGGGCCGGGGCGCGCTGGAGGCCGTGCAGGCCGCGGTGCGCCACCTGGAGGACGAGCCGCTGGTCAACGCCGCGGTCGGCGCCTCGCTGAACCTGGAAGGCGACGTCGAGCTGGATGCCGGCCTGATGGAGGGCACCACGTTTCGAGCCGGCGCGGTCGGCGCGGTCCGCGATGTCAGGCACCCCATCGACCTGGCCCGCGCGGTGATGGACGACGGCCGCCACGTGCTCCTCGTGGGCGATGGCGCCTCGCGCTTCGCCCGGGAGCGCGGAATCGAGACGTGCGACCCCGCGCTGTTCGTCACGGAACGCCAGCGGGAGGGGTGGTCGGCAAGCGCCTCCGACACCGTCGGAGCCGTGGCGCGCGACGACGACGGCCGGACAGCCGTCGCGGTGAGCACGGGCGGCATGCCCGGCAAGTGGCCGGGGCGCCTCGGCGACTCGCCGCTGCCGGGCGCCGGCTTCTTCGCCGACGACCACTTCGGCGCGGCCTGCGGCACCGGCCAGGGCGAGGGGTTCATGCGGCTCTCGCTGTGCCACCTGGCGGTGCTGATGATGGGCCGCGGACAGACGGCGGAGCAGACGGCGAGGGCAGTGATCGGGCACCTCCACACGCACGTGGGCGCCTCGGGCGGCGTGATCCTGGTGGACGCCGCCGGACGGCCGGGCGCGGCCCACAACACCCCGTTCATGGCCTGGGCGCAGCGAGCGAGCTGAGCAGATACCCTTCGGGGCGATGGCGGACGCGGTCCCAACCGGAGAGCTGATGGCCCTCGCGCTGGAGCAGGCGCGCGCCGAGCCGGTCTTCACGCTCAACGGCGGCCACATCTGGGGCCTCTACCTGGGCGCCCAGCGCCGCGGCCTCCGGATGATCGACACGCGGCACGAGCAGACGGCGGGGTTCGCCGCCGAGGGCTGGGCCAAGGTCACGCGCGGCTGCGGCGTTGCGGCCATCACGGCCGGGCCCGGCGTCACGAACGCGATGTCCGCCATCGCGGCCGCCCGCCAGAACGACAGCCCGGTGCTGTTCCTGGGCGGCCGCGCGCCGGTCAGCCGCTGGGGCATGGGCTCCCTCCAGGAGCTGAACCACCTGCCGCTGGTCGCGAGCCTGACCAAGTCCGCCGCGACCGTCGACACGCCGGAGGCCGCGTACGAGGCCACGGCCCGAGCGATCGCGACCGCGCGCTCGGGCCGCACGGGACCGGCGTTCCTGGACGTGCCGGTCGACGTCTTCTTCGGGTCCGCCGTCGCGCCAGACGACGGCGGTGCGCCGGCAGTCGACCGCGGGGCGGGGCCGGACCCCGACCAGGTCAGGCGGGTCGTCGACCTGCTGCGCGAGGCCCGGCAGCCGGCCATCGTGGCGGGGAGCACCGTCTGGTGGTCGTGCGCCGAGGCCGAGCTCCTGCGCCTGGCCGAGGCGGCCGGCGCGCCGGTGGTGCTCAACGGCATGGCACGCGGCATGCTGCCGCCGGACCACCCGCTCTTCGCCTCGCGGGCACGCGGCGTCGCGCTCGGCGAGGCTGATCTGGTGCTGGTCATCGGCGTGCCGCTCGACTTCCGCCTCAACTTCGGAAAGCCCCCGGCCCTGCCGGACGCGGCGCGGATCGTGTACGTCGACGTGGACGACTTCCGCAAGCACCGGCCCGCGGCGGCCGCCCTGTACGGTGACGTGCGGGCGGCGCTGGCCGCGCTGGCCGAGGCGGCGCGCGATCTCCCGGTGCGCGGGCCCTGGCAGGCGCGGGTGGCGGAGGCGAGCGCGCGTACCCAGGCCGCCGACGCCGAGCTGGCGGCCCCCGGCGGCTCGCCGGTGCACCCCGCGCGGCTGGTGGCGGAGGTCGAGCGGTACTGCGACCCCGACGCGATCGTCGTCGGCGACGGCGGAGACTTCGTCTCGTTCGCCGGGCGGCTGGTTCACCGCCGCCGCCCTGGCCTCTGGATCGACGGCGGGCCCTACGGCTGCCTGGGCAGCGGGCCGGGCTATGCGCTCGCCGCGAAACTCGCATACCCCGACCGGCAGGTCGTGCTGCTCTCCGGGGACGGCGCCTTCGGCTTCTCGGCGATGGAGTTCGACACGCTCGTGCGGCACCGGCTCCCGGTCGTCTGCGTCATCGGCAACAACGGCATCTGGGCGCTGGAGAAGCACCCGATGCAGCGCCTGCTGGGCACGTCGATCCTCGCCGACCTGGCGCCCGGCACCCGATATGACCGGGTGGTCGAGGCGCTCGGCGGTCACGGCGAGCTGGTCGAGCGGCCGGAGGACGTCGCGCCCGCGCTCGATCGCGCGTTCCGTTCCGGCCTGCCGGCCTGTGTGAACGTCCTCTGCGATCCCGCCGCCGAGTACCCCCGCAGCTCGGTGCTGATGTGAGTGCAGAGGGGATGACGACCGCGCTCGAGATCAACGAGGAGGCCGACGAGTGGCGCACCGCGCAGCGCCAGTTCGACGAGGCGGCCGAGCTGATCGAGCTGGAACCGGAGCTGCGCGAGATCCTGCGCGAGGTCCAGCGCGAGTTCACCTGCCACTTCCCGGTCGAGATGGAGGACGGCAGGGTCGAGATCTTCACCGGCTACCGCGTACAGCACAACATCAACCGGGGGCCGGCCAAGGGCGGCATCCGCTACCACCCGGACGTGTCGCTCGACGAGGTGAAGGCGCTGGCCATGTGGATGACGTGGAAGTGCGCCGTGGTCAACATCCCCTACGGCGGCGCCAAGGGAGGCGTCATCGTCGATCCCCGGAAGCTGAGCGTGCGCGAGCTGGAGCACCTGACCAGGCGCTTCGCCACCGAGATCTCGATCCTGGTGGGTCCCGATCGGGACATCCCGGCCCCCGACGTCAACACCGACGCGCAGGTGATGGCGTGGATCATGGACACGCTGTCGATGCACTACGGCTACTCCGTGACCGCCTCGGTGACGGGCAAGCCGGTCGAGGTCGGCGGCTCCCTGGGGCGCGTCGACGCGACCGGCCGCGGGGTGACGATCTGTACGCTTGCCGCGCTCGAGCACCTCGGCATGCAGCCGCACGCGACCAGGGTGGCGGTGCAGGGCTTCGGCAACGTGGGCAGCGTGTCGGCCCGCCTGCTGGAAGAGGCCGGCTGCACGATCGTCGCGGTGTCGGACGAGTACGGCGGCCTGTACAACCCGCTCGGCCTGCCGATCCGGAGGCTGATCGAGCACCGCCGGGAGACGGGCCGGCTGGAAGGCTTCCAGGGCGCCGAGGCCACGGGCAGCCAGGGTCCGCTGGTCGCCGACTGCGACGTGGTGGTGCCGGCGGCGATCGGCAACCAGATCACGTCCCGGAACGCGGGCCAGGTCAGGGCGAAGCTCGTCGTCGAGGGCGCCAATGGACCGACCACGCCGGAGGGCGACGCGATCCTGCGCCAGAACGGCGTGTTCCTGGTGCCGGACATCCTGGCCAATGCAGGCGGTGTGACCGTCAGCTACTTCGAGTGGGTGCAGGACCTGCAGTCGTTCTTCTGGTCGGAGCACGAGGTCAACCAGAAGCTCCAGGCGATCATGCAGCGAGCCTTCCGCGAGGTGCTGACGGTCGCGGAGGAGCGCGACCTTCCGATGCGCATGGCGGCGTACTGCCAGGCGGTGCAGCGCGTGGCGTCCGCCACCCGCGACCGCGGAATCTACCCCTGAGGAGGATTTTGGTGGCTACTGAAGGACGGACCGCGGTCACGTTCGGCGGCGAGGAGCTGTTCTCCGGCCTGCCGTTCAAGGTCGCGGACCTGTCGCCCCGGACCGTCGCGTTCGGGCGCAAGGAGATCGAGCTGGCCGAGCACGAGATGCCCGGCCTCATGGCGCTGCGCGATGAGTACCGGGGCGGGAAGCCGCTCAGCGGGGCGCGGATCACGGGCTCGCTGCACATGACCGTGCAGACGGCGGTCCTGATCGAGACGCTCGTGCAGCTCGGGGCCGAGGTCCGCTGGGCTTCCTGCAACATCTTCTCCACGCAGGACCACGCCGCGGCGGCGGTCGCGGTCGGGCCGTCGGGGACGGCCGACCGGCCGGCGGGCGTCGCGGTCTTCGCCTGGAAGGGCGAGACGCTGGAGGAGTACTGGTGGTGCGCGCTCCAGGCCCTGCGCTTCCCGGGCGACCAGGGGCCGACGCTGATCGTCGACGACGGCGGTGACGCCACCCTGATGGCGCACCTCGGCGTGCGGTACGAGACGGAGGGCCGCGAGCCCGAGGCCGACGGGGAGGCCGCCGAGGACGAACGGCTGCTCAACCGGATCCTGGCCGAGATCCAGGGATCGCGGCCCGACTTCTGGAGCCGCATCGTGCCGTCGATCCGGGGCGTGTCAGAGGAAACGACGACCGGCGTGCACCGCCTGTACGAGATGCAGCGCGAGGGCCGGCTGCTGTTCCCCGCCATCAACGTCAACGACTCCGTCACCAAGAGCAAGTTCGACAACCTGTACGGCTGCCGGCACTCGCTGGTGGATGCGATCAACCGCGCGACGGACGTGCTCATCTCCGGCAAGAAGGCGCTCGTCTGCGGGTTCGGCGACGTGGGCAAGGGCAGCGCGCAGTCACTGCGCGGGCAGCAGGCGCGGGTGGGCATCGCGGAGGTCGACCCGATCTGCGCGCTCCAGGCGTGCATGCAGGGCCACGACGTGATCACCGTCGAGGACGCGCTGGAGCAGGACTACGACATCTACGTGACTGCGACGGGCTGCGCGGGCGTCATTACCGCCGATCACATGAAGCGGATGCGGCACAACGCGATCGTGTGCAACATCGGCCACTTCGACGACGAGATCGACATGGCGGGCCTGGAGGCCATGCGGCGCCGCGGCGAGGTCGAGAAGATCGAGATCAAGCCGCAGGTGCACGAGTGGCGGTTCGCCGCGACCGGTCACAGCGTGATCGTCCTCGCCGAGGGCCGCCTGGTGAACCTGGCCAACGCCACCGGCCACCCGAGCTTCGTGATGAGCAGCTCGTTCACGAACCAGGTGATGGCGCAGCTCGAGCTGCACCAGAACGCCGAGGAGTACGGCAACGACGTCGTCACGCTGCCGAAGCACCTGGACGAGCGGGTGGCGCGGCTCCACCTGGGGCGCTTCGGCGCGAAGCTGACCGAGCTGACGCCGAAGCAGGCGAAGTACATCGGCGTGCCCCTGGAGGGCCCGTACAAGCCCGAGCACTACCGGTACTGAGCTGGACCCGGGGCCACGACGGCCCGGCGCCGTCGTGGCCCTGGCAATCTGGATAATGGGCAATTGCCCGTGTCCCGACTCATCCGGGCGCTCGTGCGCCTCGCCACCACCGACCTCCGGCCACTGCGGCGCCGCGACTTCCGCCTGCTCTTCGTGGGCCAGCTCGTCTCCTTCTTCGGCACCCAGGTCACCGCGGTTGCGGTGCCCTTCCAGCTCTACCAGCTGACCCACTCCTCCCTCGCCGTCGGGCTGTTCGGCCTCGTCGAGCTGGTGCCCGTGCTGGGCCTCGCCTTCCTCGGCGGCGCCCTCGCCGACGCGCGGGACCGCCGCGCGATGGTGCTGCTGACGGAGCTGGTGTTCACGCTCACCTCGGCCCTGCTCCTGGCCAACGCGGTGATCCCGTCACCCCAGCTCTGGGCGATCTACGCCGTCGGCGCCGTCCAGGCCGGCCTGTACGGGCTCCAGCGGCCCTCGCTCGACGCGCTGCTCCCGAGGCTGGTGCCGGCCGAGGAGATCGTCGCCGCCGGCGCGCTGACCGGGCTCCGCGGCACCGCCGGCCTGCTCGTCGGTCCCGCCCTGGCCGGCGTGCTCATCGCGCTCTTCGGGCTGCCGGTGACGTATGCGCTGGACGTGCTCAGCTTCGTGGTCTCGCTGGCGGCCCTCGCCCTGATGCGCGCGGTCCCGCCGCCGCTGGACGCGGAGCGCCCGAGCCTGCGGCGGGTAGTGGAGGGAGTGCGGTACGCGGCCGGCCGGCCGGAACTGCTGGGCACGTATGTCGTCGACCTCATCGCGATGTTCTTCGGGATGCCCAACGCGCTCTTCCCGGCCGTCGCGGCGAGCCTGGGCGGCCCCGCGGTGCTCGGTCTGCTGTACGCCGCGCCGGCGGCAGGGTCGATGATCGCGTTCGGCAGCAGCGGTTGGACTGGCCGGGTACACCGCCAGGGCTGGGGCGTCATCCTGGCCGCGAGCGGCTGGGGCGTCGCCATTGCCGCGCTCGGCCTCACCCGCTCGCTGCCGCTCGCGCTGCTGGCGCTCGCGGCCGCCGGCGGCGCCGACGCCGTCAGCGGCATCTTCCGCATGTCGATCTGGAACCGCACGATCCCTGACTCGCTGCGCGGCCGGCTCGCCTCGATCGAGCTCGTCAGCTACGCGAGCGGCCCGCTGCTGGGCAATGCCGAGGCGGGGGTGGTGGCCACCTTGTTCAGCGTGCCCGTCTCGATCGTCTCGGGCGGCGTGCTCTGCATCGTGGGCTGCCTGGCATGCGCCGCGATGCTGCCGGGCTTCCGCGCATTCGACCTTCGGAAGTGGACAGCAGAGGCGGGCGGTGCTATGCCCTCCGCATGAAGGTGCTGGACGTCATGACCCAGGTGGTCCTCACCGCCGACACGGGGACCACGATCGCGGAGGCCGCCAGCCTGATGGCGCAGCGGCGGGTCGGCTCAGCGCTCGTCATCGACGGCGAGCGCCTTCTCGGCATCTTCACGGAGCGGGACATCGTCAAGGCGCTCTCGCAGGACGCGTCGGCGACCCACCAGGCCATCGGGCACTGGATGACGCGGAACCCGCAGACCATCTCGTCCGACGCGACGATCGAGGAGGCGCTGGAGCGGATGCTCGACGGCGGGTTCCGTCACCTGCCCGTCGTGGACGCCGGCCGGATGGTCGGTATGGTCTCGATGCGCGACCTGTCGCGGGTACAGGTCCGCCGGGAGTAGCTGGTCCGACCTCCCACCCGAGGCCGGACCAGCCCGTTGCTCAGTCGAGCAGCTCGGCCTCCGCCTCGGCCTCCGCGCTCAGCTCCGTGATGTACGTCTGCGCCGTCTCTGCGGGCAGGCGCTGGGAGACCGCCAGGAAGTAGATCACCAGGCTGAAGACCGCCACCACCAGGGCGTCCCAGCCGAACGGGATGATGCCGCGGCCGCCGAAGTCCTTGGCCCCGATGAAGGAGATGATGGTCAGGCCGGCCAAGTACGGGACGATCCAGATCGCGGCCTTGAAGTCCAGGCTCGGCTTTCGGTCGGCGGGCGATAGCAGGTAGTTGAGGGCCAGGAGGATGAAGCCCAGCACGATGGCGACGCCCAGCCTCCAGTCGGTCTCCCAGCCGCTCCAGTAGATGATCAGGTTGGCGATGATGAACGCGATCGGCGCGATGACCTCGGCGAACTGCAGCCGGTAAGGTCGCGTCAGGTCGGGCGCCTGACGGCGCAGGGCCGTCAGGGACAGCGGCTGCAGCCCGTAGGACAGGACCGTCGCGCTCGTGATGATGCCGATCAGCGTCTGCCAGGTCGGGAACGGCAGGAAGAAGATGAAGCCCAGCACCATCGCGAACACCAGGCCGATCAGGGGCACGTGCTGCGCGCTCAGGTCCTCGAAGAACCCGGGGATGTAGCGGCTCCGCGCCATCCCGAAGCTCATCCGTGCCGAGGAGCCCACGTACAGCAGGCCCGTGCCACCGGGCGAGGCCACGGCGTCCACGTAGAGGACGAAGGCGACGACCCCCAGACCGGCGGCGCTGGCGATGGCCGCGTACGGCCCGAAGGAGCCGGAGAAGCTCAGGGCGCTCCAGCCCTTCGACAGGGCGCCGGGGTCGAAGCTCGTCGCGAAGGCGATGGCCAGGCCCAGGTAGATGACCACGCCGATCACCATCGAGCCGATGACCGCCAGCGGGACGTTCCGCTGCGGGTTCGTGCTCTCCGCCCCGAACTCCACCGCCTGTTCGAAGCCGAGGTACGCGAAGATGATGCCGCTGCTGAGCGCGGCGAAGATCGCCGGCACGCCGTTGGGCATGAAGCCGTGCGAGGTGAGGTTGTCGAAGTGGTGGAAGACCGCCAGGAAGACGATCACCGTCAGCACCGGGATCGCGATCTTCCAGGCCACGATGATCAGGTTGGTCCTGGCCAGCCAGTGCACCCCGAAGACGTTGATGAGCGTGAAGACGATCATCAGGATCGCCGCGACGATGAAGCCCAGCGGCACGGTGAGCGCCCCGGAGCTGGAGTTGATCAGCCCGGGGATGTAGTTGTTCGCGTAGCTGAGCGCGGCCTCCACCTCAGCGGGCGCCACCGTGACCGCTCCGAGGTACCAGAACCAGCCGCTGGCGAGGCCCGCCAGGCTGCCGAACGCGTAGTGCGGGAAGCGTGCGCTGCCTCCCGCGACGGGGAACGCTCCTCCCAGTTCGGCGTGGACCAGCGCCAGGACGGCGACGACCACCGCGCCGATGACCCAGGAGATCAGTGCCGCCGGCCCCGCGACCTTGGACGCGCTGAGCGCGCCCAGCAGCCACCCGGAACCGATGATCGAGCCGACGGACGCGAACATGAGTGCAATCGGGCCGACTTTGCGCCGGAGCTTGCGCTCGCCGAGTGATGGAACGCTGAACGTCTGGTCAACCGACACGAGACACCCCCTCCAAATCCCGTCCCGACGCGCTGTATACCGGGCATTGTAGGGGCGACGTCTCGACCGTCAAGCAGGTGCATGACGATCTGATCAGATATCAGATCTCGCGGCGCTGGAAGCTCCAGAGCGTCAGACCGATCATCAGGACGAACCAGATCACCGTCCAGGCCAGAAAGGCCGGCGCCGGCGGGTCGGTGGCGGCGAACGGGTTGCCACCGCTGAGTCTGCCGGCGGCCCGCAGCGTGGCCACCACCGTCGCGGGCTCCATCGCGTAGACCGCGCCCCGCCAGAGGCCGTCGGTGGGGAGCAGCAGCTTGCTCACCAGGCCCGTGACGATCAGGCCCTGGTTGTCGAAGGCGGCGCCGATGCCGCCCATGATCCCACCCACCCACGCGATGAAGTAGCCGATGAGCGGGATGATCGCTGCCGTCATCCCCGCCAGTCGCGTCGACAGGAGCAGCGCGAACGTGAGCAGCACCAGGCCCATGGCCGCGACGTATGCGATCAGCCCTGCGGGCGACGGCGGCGTGTAGCCCGTCGTCAGGTTGACGACCAGCAGTTCCAGGATGCCGGCGCCCGCCGCGTACAGGACGACCAGCGCGGCCAGCCCGAGCCACTTGCCGAGCACGAGCTCGCTGCGCCGGACCGGTCGCGCGAGCATCGCGAGGACGAGGTGCGACTCCACGTCGCCGGAGATGCTCGGCGCGCTGACCAGCACCGACATCAGCGCCAGGACTGCAGCGAACAGGAAGACCACGAAGATGAGCACCTGTGACGCGAGCAGGAGCAGCTCGACCTCGCTGAGCTCGGGCCCGCCGCCCGGGCCGCTCGCGTAGCGCAGCTCGTGGAAGACCCAGGCGGTTGCGCCGATGACGACCAGCGTCAGGATCACCACGGCGATCAGCAGCTTGCGCCGGGCCGCCTCCCAGATCGTCAGCTTTGCGAACGTCAGGACGGGCGCGAAGTCGAGCATCAGCGGCCCTCGCCCAGGAGCTGCAGGAACCGGTCCTCGAGCGTCTCGTGGCGCGGCTCGACGGCGTAGACCCTGCCACCCAGGCGCACGACCTCGGCCACCACGTCGGGCACCCGCTCCGCCTCCAGTCCGCGAAAGACGATCCACTCGCCGTCGTCGTCGGCGCGGCCGAACTGCTGCGTGAGTACCCGGCGCTGGCCCACGTCCAGGCCCGTCACGCGGACCCGGCAGGACCGGCCGCCGAGCAGCTCGTCGAGCGTGCCGGTTGCGATCACGCGCCCCCGGTCGACCATGGCGACCCGGTCGCACACCATCTCCACCTCCGTGAGCAGGTGCGAGTTCAGGAACACCGCCGTGCCCTGGTCGCGGAGGTGATGGATCACCTTCCGGACGTCGTACCGGCCGACAGGGTCCAGCGCGCTCGTCGGCTCGTCGAGGAACACCAGCTCCGGGGTGCCCAGCAGGGCGACCGCGAGGCCGAGCCGCTGCTGCATGCCCTTCGAGTACGTCCGCACCCGGTCGCCGGCGCGATCGGCGAGGCCCACCAGCTCCAGCACCCGGCCGGTCTCGGCCTTCCACGCGGCGCGGGGGAGGCGCGCCAGCTCGCAGTGCACGCGCAGCACCTCGCCGCCGTTCAGCCACGGCTGGTATCGGAACAGCTCGGGCAGGTAGCCGACGCGACGGCGGACCGCAACCTCCCCGAGCGGACGGCCGAGCACCCAGCCCTCGCCGCCGGTGGGTTCGAGCAGGCCGAGCAGCAGCTTGACCGCGGTCGTCTTGCCTGCGCCGTTTGGCCCGAGGAACCCGAACACCTCGCCGCGGGGCACCGTCATCGTCAGCCCGGCGAGCGCGACGGTCCGGCCGAAGTGCTTGGACAGTTCGACGCAGTGAATCGCCGGCGAGGCGGCGGCCGTAGCGGCCGCCGCCTGCCGTTCCTGGAGGTCTACCATTCAGCGCCCTCCCCGCTGCGGGGGAGGGCCAGAGTGGGGGCGAACAATCTTCCTTGATTCTGGTGACTAGCGCAGGCTGTTGGCCACCGCCAGCACCTGCTCCTCGGTCACCGTGCCGGCGACCGCGTACACCTTGCCGCCCTTGATCCAGATGACCGCGCTGCCCAGACCGGTGTTGTCGCCGAAAGCGGTGGCGTTCGCGCCCTGCACCTTGACGCCGTGGCTGTTCACGTAGCCGGACGGAATCGGGATCGGCAGGTTGCCGGCGGGGTCGTCGATGGAGCTGATCGCGGCCCGCATCGAGGGGGTCAGACCGGGCTGCGCCAGCAGCGCGCTCTTGATGTCCGCCACCGAGGCGCCCGTCGAGGACACCTGCGGCGACTTCATCTCGGCCACGGCCAGGATCGGGCCGACCGCGTTCAGCGCCTGCTGGATCGACTGGCGGCTGCCGTCCGCGGCGCCCGTGCCGGTGTCGCCGCCGGACGAGTCCGACCCGGCTGCCCGCGCGCTCTTCGCGTTCTCCGCGCTCTGGGCCAGCTTGCCCAGGTCGCCGTAGATCGCGGTTTCGGCGGGACCCACCACGAGCGTGAGCGTGCTGCCCCGGAGCCTGGCGGGCGCGTGGCTGTTGAACGTCACGCTGCCGCTGGACGGCGTCAGCGCCGCGTACGAGACGGGGGCCTTCTGCAGGCTCGACGGCAGCTTGCTGGCGTCGAGGTGGAGGACAGGCAGGCCAGAGGCCTTGGCCGCCTCGGCAGCGGTCTCGGTCTGCTGCAGCTGGCCCTGGCTGGTGCCCGTGACATCGCCCCAGTTGGAGAACGCGCTCAGGCCCTGGAAGTCGCTCGGCTGGAGCGCCACCGGCGTGACCTGGCTGGGCTGGAAGATGCTGACGATGTTGGCGGCCAGCGGCGTGAAGGCCAGGGTGCCCATCAGCACCGCCGCCAGGGCCGCGGCGACCAGCCCGCCGAACACGAGCCGGCGTCCGCCGCCGCGGACCACCGACAGCCGCGGGGCACGCGAGCCGGTCCGGGACTTGACCCGGGCGAGCGCTCCCGCCGAGTCGACGGTCGCGGCCGGAACGGCCAGCATGGCCATGGTGTGGCGGGCGTCTTCCGCCACGCTCGCGAACCGCGCCTGGCAGTCCGCGCAGTCGTTGTAGTGCGCCCTCGTCTCCTCGTCGAGCGAGTAGGGCTCGTCGTACAGGCGACGGAGTGCGCCGTCAGACAGATGTCGCACGGGTCATCTCCTTCCTCAGCGCTTGCTCGGCACGCCGCAGGAGCGTGCCGACCTGGTTGGCGCCAACCCCCAACGTGGAGCCGACCTCCACGTAGCTGAGACCGCTGTACCGGAGCGCCAGGACCGAGGCCGCCTTGGTCGGCAGGCGGGACAGGGCCTCGCGCACCAGGCGGCGGTCCTCGTCGACCTCGACCACCTGCTGGGGGTCGACCACCGGCCGCTCTCCCGTGCGGGCTTCCGTCAGCTCGCGGCGCTCGCGGCGCCGCCGGCTGCGGATCCGGTTGAGCGCCGTGTGCACGGCGGCCCGGTGCAGCCAGCCCGGCGCATAGCCGGCGTCCGAACGGTGCTTCCGGTGGAAGTCGAGGAACACCTCCTGGGCGACATCCTCCGCCTCGGTGCGGTCGGCGAGGACGCGGTTGGCGACGGCCACCACCTTGCCGTACTCCGCCATGAAGAGGCGATCGAAAGGCTCCGTGGGAGCCTTGGGCCGGCCGATATCCGGCGCGGGGTCCTGGGGCATCGGTTTCGCGGACTTGGCTACCACATCGCTTAACGCACCACGCTGGCCCGCAATGTGACAGGCCCGCGCTCAGAGGTCCGGCCTCTAGTAGAAGATCGTGCGCGTTCGATGGTACGGCCGGACGGGGTACAGGCCCTGGGAGCGATCCCAGAGGATCCAGTCGACCTCGATGGAGCGCAGCGGCCGGCCGCGATCGGCGAGCGCCTCGCGGAGGCGCTCCACCGCGACCACCGTGGCCGCGCGGATCTCGACCTCGGCCGGGTCGCCGGGCCGGAGCTCCTCCCAGCCGTCGACGCGGCGGGCCAGGTCCGTCGAGTACTCGCACGCGCCGAAGTGGCGGAGGACCTGCGGCAGCTTGTAGTCGGGGAAGCAGGTGAGCGCGTCCAGGTCGGGAAAGCTCGCGACCCCGGCGCCGTGCAGGTCAGCGGGCACGATCTGCGCTCGTTTGAGCAGGGGGACGCGCCGGCCGCGGTACTCGGCGACGTCGGCGTAGGAGGCCAGGCGCTCGGCGAGCGCCGCGGCGGTTCCGGCGGCCGTGTCGCGGACCAGCCCGTCGAAGCCGTGGGCTCCGAGCTCCCGCAGCGCGCTCGCGCGCTCCTCCAGCATCGGCAGGTCGCCCAGCAGGTCGCGCAGCCGCGCGGCCGTGACCTCCCGCAGAGCAGCGGGTTCGCTGAGCTCGTCGTCCGAGGCGAACGCGTCACGAAGCCGCTCGGCGAGCTGCCAGTAGCCGCCTCCCGAGCCGCCCCAGAACGAGAAGTTGACGGTGTCGAGCACGAGCAGGTAGCGGATCGTCCGCTCGCGCTGACCGGCGTAGTGGCGGGTGCTGTCCCAGCGCGGCACGGGCCGGTCGGCGACCTCGGCGAGCAGCCGGTCGAGCGGCCCCAGGCGGACGTCCTGCGCCGCCTCCACCACCGCGGCGCAGGCGGCGCGCACGCCGAGGGGGTCAGCTGGCGACAGGGCGGGCGCTCTCCAGGCGGCGCATCTCGTCCTCGATCAGCTTGAAGTCCTTCTGAGGGAGCTGGTGGATGTGCCCCTGGAACGCCAGCGTCCAGTGCTCGGGCGGCCACTTGCGGACGTACTCCAGGCGGTAGGCGAGGTCCTTGGCCGGCAGCCAGCCGCTGTCCTCGGGCGCGACCTCCGGCTTGATGCGGACACGCCAGGGGTAGTCCTCGTCCCGCCGTGCGGTCCGCCAGATGTGGGCGTGCTCTTCGAACATCCCCGAGGTCAGCGTGCAGGTGGCCGTGAACACCATGCGGCCGGTCACGTAGAACAGCAGCCGGTCGCCGGGCTTCATCATCTCGGCCCGACGCCGGTGCCGGCTCTTCAGGCCCTGGACGGTGAAGCTGCGCTCCTGCGTCTTCCGGTAGTTCTCCAGCGAGCTGACGATCATCCAGTATTGGGCGTTGCGGGCGACTCGCGAGGACTTCTTCTTGCGGCTCCTGCTCCTGCCGCCCTCTGTCTCCGCGGCATCTGACATGGTGGAGATGCTAGCCGGGTTAGCATGCTGAGTTCGACGGATGAGCATGCTCGAGTTCGACATCGTCGCCCGGGACGGGGCGGCGCGCCGCGGGGTGATCCGGACCGACCACGGCGAGATGGAGACGCCCGGCTTCTTCGCCGTCGCCACGCGCGCGGCGCTCAAAGGCCTCGACCCTCGGGCCGCCGCGAGCGCGGGCGTCCAGGCGCTGATCTGCAACGGCTACCACCTCGCGGTCCAGCCCGGGCCCGAGACCGTGGCGGCCGCCGGCGGCCTGCACCGGTTCATGGGCTGGGACGGCCTGCTCGCGACCGACTCGGGCGGGTTCCAGGTGTTCAGCCTGAGGCACGGCCAGGTCGCGGACGAGCTGAAGGGCCGCCGGCGGCTCCCGGTCGACAGCGGGAACGGGCGCGACGAGGATCCCATGGATGCGGTACGGGTGGACGAGGGCGGCGCCGACTTCCGCTCCTACCTGGACGGCAGCCGCCACCGCTTCACGCCTGAGAACAACATGGCGCTGCAGCGCGCGCTGGGCGCCGACGTCCTGTTCTGCCTGGACGAGTGCACGCCGTTCCACGTCAGCGAGGCCTACACGCGCGCGGCCACCGAGCGCAACATCCGCTGGGCGCGCCGCTGTCTGCAGGCGTACCACGAGCTCGGCATGGCGGAGCGCCAGGCGCTCTACGGCATCGTGCACGGCGGCGTCTACCCGGACCTCCGGCGCTGGAGCGCCACCGAGATCGCCGCCCTGGGTTTCCCCGGATTCGGCATCGGAGACTGCCTGGGCGAGACCAAGACCGATTGGTACGGCGTGGTCGAGCTCGTCTGCCCGCTGCTGCCGGAGGACCGGCCCCGTCACCTGCTCGGGGTCGGCGAGCCGGACGACCTGGTCGAGGGCGCGCTCCGCGGAATCGACACGTTCGACTGCGCCATGCCGACGCGCATCGCTCGGCACGGGCAGGCGCTCCACCTGGCCCGGCCCCGGTTCCGGCTCGATCTCCTGGGGCCCGAGCGCCGGCGCGAGGACGTTCCGATCGACGATGACTGCTCGTGCTCGGCGTGCGCGCGATTCGGCCGGGCGTACCTGTACCACCTGCTGAAGGCGAAGGAGATGCTGGCCGTCTCGCTGGTCGCCGAGCACAACCTGGCGTTCACCTCGCGCCTGCTGGCCAGCGTTCGAGAGGCGATCAGCGCCGGCTGCCTGGCCGAACTGCGAGCGGAGGTGCTCGCGAGTTGACCGGGCTGCGGTGGGGCATCGCCGGCACGGGCCGGATCGCCGGCGTCTTCGCCCGCGGCCTCGCGCGTTCCCGCACGGGC
>DASQZW010000313.1:0-7769 GCA_035638495.1 Terriglobales bacterium | reverse complement strand
GAGCAGAGGCCCACTGCTGAATGCATTCCCCTGCTCTGAGCGCTGGTTGCTGGAGTGGTCAGCCTGGTCCCTCCCCCCTCGCGGGGGAGGAGGGCCCCCCAGGGCCCGGAGGGGGGGTCGCTAAGAAGAGCCCCACGTCGTCAGTGAGCTCCCCTGCTCTGAGCGCTGGTTGCTGGAGTGTGCATCCCCCACCCCCTCCCCCCTCCCCCGCGAGGGGGAGGGGAAGGCTCGCTCGCTTCGCTTCGCTCGTTCCTCACTCGTCCGATCAGTCTGCGTCCGCCCTTTCGGTCAGTCTGGCGCTGCCGGCGGTGGGACTCGCCAGACTCGGACCGTCTCGTCGTCGCTGGCCGATGCCAGCCACGAGCCTCCCGGGCTGATCGCCAGACCGTTCACCGCGCCGGTGTGGCCGGTCAGCATCGCACGGAGCGACCCGTCCGCGGCGTTCCACAGCCGCACCGTCCGATCGCTCGCGCCCGAGGCGAGCCACGAGCCGTCCGGGCTGATCGCCACCGCGTTGACCGTGCCCGAGTGGCCGGAGAGGATGCCCCGAACCGACCCGTTGATGTCCAGCAGCCGCACGGTCGAGCCCCGGCCCATGCACGCCAGCCAGAAGCCGTCGGGGCTGACCGCCACCGACAGCTGCTTCACGCCCGACCAGCGGGCGAGGTTGTTGAGCGCCGCCCCGTCGGACGCGCGCCGTAGCATGACCCAGTCGTCCCCCGCCGACACGAGCCAGGGGGCGTTCGGACTGATCGCCACCGCCCGCGCCGGACCGGCATGGCCGTACGCCGTCGCGAGGTTGGAGCCGTCCCGCGCGTCCCACAGGCGGACCGTCCCGTCCATCGCGGCCGACGCCACACGCATGCCGTCGGGCGTGATCGCGACCGAGTTGACCCCGTCGGAGTGGCCGAACAGCGTGCGGCAGACGCCCGTGTCGAGGTCCCACAGCCGCACCGTCTTGTCGGCGCTGCCCGAGGCGAGCCACGAGCCGTCCGGGCTGCTCGCGATCGCGTTGACGGCGCCCGTGTGGCCGGTGAGCGTGGTCCGGTGCGATCCGTCCACAGCGGTCCAGATGCGGATCGCGCCGGCGGCGTCGCCCGATGCGAGCCACGAGCCGTCCGGGCTGATCGCGACCGCGCGCACCCGGGCCGTGTGCCCGCTCAGCACGTGCCCCGACTCGCCGGCGAGCTGGAGAGCCTGGGCGGCCAGCCAGCGGCGGTCGCGGAGCAGGCCCTCGAGCTCGGCGGCCTCCGGTCCGCCGTCACGGCCGGCCTCGCGCAGGTGATGCGCCAGGTGCTGCCACAGGTACCCCTCGTCGCCGCTCATGGCCCACCAGGCCGTCCGCAGACCGTTCGCTGCAGGCGGGAGCGCCGCCCGGTGGGCATCCAGGAACTTCCGGTGGTATGCGGCCAGGAGCCGGGTGCTCACCCGGAGCGGTTCGTGCATGCGCACGCCGGCCGTGCCCCGGTCCTCGATGAGCGAGTGGTCGGCCAGCTCGCGGCACAGGCGGGCGACCTCGGGCTCGTCGATGCCCCAGAACCGGCTCAGCGCGGCGAACGGGACGTCGACGTCGTCCGGGAACACGGCCAGCTGCAGGTAGCGCTCGAGCCGCTCCGGGCGGCCGTCCTCCAGCAGCCGGCGGCTGGCGGTCCCGACCGGCGAGTCCAGCTCCTCCAGGCCGCCCCGGGCCAGGCACGCCTCGACGTAGGCCGCGGCGAGCTCCAGGCTGGCGCCCAGCTCGCGGCGGTAGCGGACGGCGCGCCGGGCCATGCGCACCACATACGGCGAACCGCCGGTTCGCGCGCTCAGCTCCTCGAGCTCGGGCTGCGCCTCGCCGTCCAGCCCGTGGGTGAGCAGCTCCAGCGCCTCGGCGGCGGTCATCGCCTCCACGGGCACGGGGATGGCGTCCTCGGGCAGCAGCGACCGGTCGCGTGTCGTGACCAGCCGCACGCACCGGCCCTGGAGGAAGGGCGCCAGCTGGTCGGGGTTGCGGACGTCGTCGACGACCAGCAGCCGGCGATCCTGCTCCAGGAGGCGGCCCAGGTGGGCGCCGGCCGCCTCGGTACCGGACAGCTCCAGCTTCTGGCCGGACAGGATGGCCGCCAGGTCGTTGATCCTGCCGACCAGCGCCTCCGTCGTGTCCACCTTCTCACCGAGCGTGACCCAGAGCACGCCGCCGGGGAAGCGGCTGCGGACCTGGTGGCACACCGACGTCGCGAGCATGCGCTTGCCGGAGCCCGCCGGGCCCCACAGGCCGATCGTCCGCGGGGTGGGATCGTCGAGCAGGTCGACGACCCGGGCGACCAGGTCCCGGCGCTCGACGTGCGGGTCGGGCAGCTGCGGGGCCATGAAGGGCGCGGTGCGGACCGGCGTGCCGTGCGCCTGGCGCGGCCGGATCTCGACCAGGGCGTGATGCAGTTCGAACTCCAGCTGCTGCGGCGTGGAGATCTGGACCACGGTCACCTCGTCCAGCAGCCGTCGCCGGAACTGCTCCTGCCGCTCGGCGCTGCCGAGGTCCCTGATGTGCTTGGCCGGCAGGGGGACCACGCCCTCCTCGTCGAGCAGGAAGACGAGACGCGGGACGCCCAGCTCGGTGGCCAGCTGGAACTCCAGCTCCGTGTAGGACAGGTCCGGCCGGTCCCGCACCTGCGAGCCGTACCGGAAGCCGGCGATGAGCACGTACACGTCGGCCTTCTCGACCTCCTGCCGGCAGACGTCGGCCGGCCGCTGGGCGCGCGCGGCGAAATACGCCATGTCGGTGACCACCAGGCCCGCCCGCGCAACGGCGTCGGACGCCGCGGTCACGAACGAGCGGTCACGCGGAAATTCCCTGAGCTCCGATGTATGACTCAGAAAGACCCGGCTTGTTTCACTCCCCCGCACGTTCCGAAAGATACGACTTGTCGATCGGAGGAACTGTCAGCCGCGGTGGCCGTCGCCGGCCGCCCGCCTCCGCTCGCGCGGCGCGGCCGGCGGCACCGGCATGAGCACGACCTTGCCCTGGGCGTCGGCCGGCTGGGCGCGATGCAGCGCGCACAGCTTGGCCAGCTCGGGCGTCGGATGCGCGTGCCCGTGGCAGCGACCGGTATCGGCGCTCACGCCGACCCAGCCCTCGCCGTTCAGCTTGACGGCGAACGTTCGGACCTGCTTCTGGCTTCGATACAACGGATTCGGTTGTGGAACGAAGTGTTGGACGTGTGGCGAGACGCTTGGCGGGACCGGCCCGAGGGGTCGGCAGCGTGCTGACGAGCTTCCCACGAACAGACCTTCGAGCGCAAGTCCGGCGCCCGCCGCCATGGCCTCAGGCGCCCGGCACCACGAGCCCGCTCTCGTAGGCGGCGACGACGAGCTGGGCCCGGTCGCGGGCGTACAGCTTGGACATCACCCGGCTCACGTGCGTCTTGACGGTCGCCGGGCTCACGAACAGCTCGCCGGCGATCTCGTCGTTCGTCTTGCCCTGGCCGACCAGCGCCAGCACCTCGCGTTCGCGCTCGGTCAGCCCCTCCAGCTCGCGCGCCGAGACGCGCCGCTGCGACGGGCGACCGGCGAACGTCGCGATCAGCCGGCTGGTGACCGACGGGGAGAGCAGGGCCTCGCCGCCCGCCACCACGCGGATGGCGTGGAGCAGGTCCGCCGGCTCCACGTCCTTGAGCAGGAATCCGCTGGCCCCGGCGCGCAGCGCCTCGAACACGTACTCGTCGGCCTCGAACGTCGTCAGCACCAGGACCCGGCAGCCGGCCAGGTCGGTGTCCGCCGCGATCCGCCGGGTGGCCTCGATCCCGTCGAGGACCGGCATGCGGATGTCCATGAGCACGACGTCGGGCCGCTCTGCACGGGCCAGCGCGACGGCCTCCTCGCCGTTCGCGACCTCCCCAGCCACCTCGATGTCCGGTGCGCTCTCGATCAGCACCCGGAAGCCGGCCCGCACGAGCGCCTGGTCGTCCGCAAGGAGCACCCGGATCACGGCGCTTCCTCGTCCAGCGGCAGCGACGCCCGCACGGAGAACCCGCCGCCCGGCACCGCCCCGGCCTCCAGGCTGCCGCCGGCGGCCCGCACACGCTCCCCCATGCCGGCGAGACCGTGGCCCGCGCCGTGCCGAGACTCGGCGGCCGCCCCGCTGGCGCGGCCGTCGTCGGTGACCTCGACGAGGAGCGCGCCCGGCTCGCGGCGGACGGTCACGGTCGCCGCCGCGCCGGGCGCGTGCCGGACGACGTTGGTCAGCCCCTCCTGGATCACGCGGTAGGCGGTCAGGTCGACTGACGGCGGGAGCGCCCGGCCATTGGCCCCGCCCAGGTCCAGGGCGACCCGCACCCCGGTCTTGCGGACGTTGTCGGCGAGCGCCGGCACCTGCTCCAGCCCGGCGACGGGCGAGCGGGGCTCGGCGTCGTCCGTCTGCCGCAGGAGGCCGAGGATCGAGCGCAGGTCGCGGAGGGCATCGCGGCTCACGCCCTTGATCGCGATCAGCGCGGCCCGCGCCTCCTCCGGGCGCTCGTCCATCACGTGGACCGCCACGCCGGCCTGCACGTTGATCATCGAGATGCTGTGCGACACCACGTCGTGCAGCTCGCGTGCGATCCGCAGACGCTCCTCCGCGAGCCGGCGCAGGGCCTCCTGCTCGTGGGCCTCGGCCGTGCGGGCGTCGGCGCGAGCGCGGGACTCGGCCACGATCTGGCCGACGAGCAGCGCCGCCACCGCGATGAAGGCGAACGGCAGTCCGCCCGTCGGGTTGTTCGGATAGCCCGTCCAGCCCGCGATGCCGAAGAGCACAACGGTCAGCAACGCAAACACCGCCGCGCGGATTCGCGCGCCGGCCGTGCCCGACAGGTACGCGGTAACGCCGAGGCCGACGAAGAACGGGCCGTCGAAGGTATAGCCGAGCCCCAGGTAGAGCGTCGTGGCGACGAGGGACGCCGCCAGCGCGGGCACCGGCCACCGGCGTGCGAATCCGCTGGCGCCGGACGCGATCAGGAGCAGCACCACCGCCACCGCGTCGACGGAACGGCCGATGGGGTGCGGGCCGACCCCGGTGCCGCCGATGGTGACGAACGCGGTCAGCACGACGGTCACCACTGGCCATCCCCAGCGCGATCCGACCGACGCGAGACGGGTGCTCACGGCCGCGATCGTACCGCCGGCCAGCCGGTCCGTCGTCACCTCGTGGTCGTATTCGCGTACGACCAGGGGAGTACGCCGAGAACCGGCCGCCGGTCGGACGACGGCTACAGGGGCCGACCTCGATGCTCGGGACACGGCGAGCGGATCGCCGAACCAGCAACCAAGGGAGGTCGCAACCCCGATGAAGGAAATCTTCCGGAACCTGATGCGGCGCAAGGTGCGCTCCGCCCTGACGATCTCGGGGATCGTCATCGGCATCTTCGCCCTGACCACGATGGGCGCGCTGGCGGAGCACTTCAACTCGCTGCTGAACGTGGGCGTCCAGTACTCCGGCAGCGCGATCGGCGTCAAGGCGCCGGCCGAGCAGGCCAACGGGCTGCTCCCGCTGAGCAAGCGCGACGAGCTGGCCGGGGTGCCCGGCGTGGCCGCCGTCTATCCCCAGTACCAGGTTGCGGCCGACCCCAACAACACGGCCGTGAGCCTCGGCGCCCCGACCGTCATCACGAACGAGCAGCGCGGGGTCAGCGCGTACGGCATGCCGGCGACCCACTTCGCTGCCGGGCACGACCTCGCGGAGAACGGACAGGGCGAGGTCATCCTGGGCAGCGTGATGGCCACCTCGTACGGCAAGCACGTGGGCGACACGTTCGACCTGCCGATCGCGCCCAAGAACCCGAGGCCGGACTTCGTCAACCATCGCTTCACCGTCGTGGGCATCCTCGCCAAGACGGGCACCCCGCTCGACGGGTTCGCCTCGGTCAGCGACGCCGACGGGCGGATGCTCCTGGCGGACACGCTGCCGCCTTCGATGCGGTCGGCGATCGACGTCAACTCGTTCGCGCAGGGCTTCGCGGTGTACGCCCCGAAGGGCACGTCCCTGGCGCAGCTGGACGCGATCGCCCAGCGGATCAACGACACCGTGCCCGGCGTCGAGGCGCCGAAGCCGTCGGACCAGGTCGCCAGTTTCAAGTCGGCGAGCACCACGTTCACGGCGGTCTTCACCGGCGCCGCGGTGCTGGCGCTGGTCATCGGCGGCCTCTCGGTCGTCAACACGATGATCATGGCGGTCAACGAGCGGGTCCGCGAGATCGGGCTCAAGAAGGCGCTGGGCGCCCACACCGGCCAGGTGATGCGCGACTACCTCCTCGAGGCGGCCGTGATCGGCGCGATCGGCGGGCTGGTCGGGTACGCCCTGGGCCTCGGGCTGACCTCGCTGGTGACCGCCGCGGGCGGCAGCAGCCTGGACATCTTCCTGGTCACCCCCCGCCTGACCGCGATCGCCCTCGGGTTCGCGGTGGCGATGGCGACGCTGGCCGGCATCCTCCCGGCCCTCCGCGCGGCGCGGCTCGACCCCGTCACCGCACTGCGGAGCCTCTAGGACGGCACGAATCAACCAAGGCAGGAGAGATCACTCAGATGGCAGACATGCAGCTCGTCAACCTGACCAGGACCTATCGCCAGGGCTCGCACACGATCACGGCACTGGACGGCGTGGACCTTCGGATCGGCAGCGGCGAGTTCACCGCGATCGTGGGGCGGTCGGGCAGCGGCAAGACCACCCTCCTCGACCTGGCCGGCCTGCTGCTGCGGCCGACCTGCGGCACGGTGATGCTCGACGGCGAGGACACGGCAAAGCTGAGCGACGGCAGGCGCGCCGACCTCCGCGCCAGGCGGATCGGCTTCATCTTCCAGGAGTACAACCTCCTGCCCGGACTGACGGTGGTCGAGAACGTGATGCTGGCCTGCCGCTACGGCGGTGGGGACCGGCGCGAGGGCAGGCGGCGGGCCCTGGACCTGCTGGAGCTGGTCGGCCTCGCCGACCGGCTGCGCCACCGGCCGGACCAGCTGTCCGGCGGCCAGCAGCAGCGCGTCGCGATCGCGAGGGCGCTGGTCAACCGGCCGACGCTGGTGCTGGGCGACGAGCCGACCGGCGCGGTCGACAGCCAGACGTCCGACGAGCTGGTCGCGCTGATGCGCCGGCTCAACCGCGAGGAGGGAGTGACATTCGTGGTCGTGACCCACGACATGGACCTGGCGGCGCAGACCGACCGGATCGTCCGGCTGGCCGACGGCCGCATCCTCTCCGACGATCGGACGGCTCTCGGGGCCAGCGCGTGACGCGATCGGCCCGGGGTTCGGGACGTTCCGAGAGCGACCGTCGCTCTCGGGACGTTCTCGCGTTCGGAAGCCTGGCTGTGGCTTACTTCGCGAGCACGTGCCGCCCGACGGCGTCGCCCTGGCGGACCGTCCAGCCGTAGACCACGCCGCGGATCGCCATGCCGCCAGCGCCCACCTTCCAGCGCTGCCGCGTGGCGGTGCCCTCGGAGAGCTCCAGGAACCCCGCGGCCGCGGATCCGCAGGCGGCCCAGGCCCGCAGTGCCGGAGGGCTGGGGCGCTGGGCGAGGTCGAGCCGGACCAGGTCGAGGAGCTGCCGGCCGGCTCCCCGCCGCCGCGCCTCCGGCGCTACGTACAGCCGCCGCAGCTCGACCAGGTGACCGCCGTCGCCGACCATGAGCCCGGTCACCTGCGCGAAGCCGACGATCCGGCCCTCGCGCTCGGCCACGTACAGCAGGTTGCCGTCGTCCAGGTCGTCGAGCAGGCGCAGGGCGAGCTCGGGCGCGGACAGCTCATCGCCGTCCTTGAGCGCCGGGAGC
>DASQZW010000312.1:0-11529 GCA_035638495.1 Terriglobales bacterium | reverse complement strand
AGCCGAGCGCGGCGCGCACGTTGTCCAGGTCGCGCTCGATCCGGTGCAGCCACGCCTCCTGCTCGCCCCCGCCCCAGTTCCTCGCCCCGGTGACATAGCGCGCGAACCAGTCCGCGTGGGCGGCGCGGGCCGCGCGCTCCTCGATCGCGTCGGCCAACTGCTCGGCCGCGAACTGCCGCACCACCTCCAGGAGGCGGTACCGCGTCGCCTCCCCCTGCCGCGGCGCCGCCTCGACGAGCGAGCGGTCGACCAGCCCGGCGAGCACCGCGATCGGCCGCTCGACCCGTGGCTCGACGGCCGCGATCGCGTCCAGCGGGCCGGCGCCGAAGCCCCCCGCGAACACGGCGAGCCGGCGGAACAGCCGCCGCTCGTCCTCGTCGAGCAGCGCGTGGCTCCAGTCGATGGCCGCGCGGATCGTGCGGTGCCGCTCGGGCCCCGCCGTCCGCTCCCCGCCCAGCAGGTCCACGTGGGCGGCGATGTACCCCGCCAGCTCGTCGGGCGACAGGGACCGCAGCCGGGCGGCCGCTAGCTCGATCGGGAGCGGCAGGCCGTCCAGGTGCCGGCAGATGGCCAGGGCGGCGGCGTCGGTCTCCCTCAGCCGCAGGCCCGGGCGGGCCGCGGCGGCGCGCTCGGCCAGGAGGCGGACGGCCTCCGCCTCCACCAGGCCGTGGACCCGGTAGACGACCTCGCCCGGGACGCCGAGCGGCTCGCGGCTGGTGGCCAGGACGCGGACGCCCGGCACGGTCTGCAGCAGGGCGGCGCAGACGCGGGCGGAGTCGTCCACCAGCCGCTCGCAGTCGTCCAGCAGCACCAGCGCCCGGCCCCGCGCGAGCCGGCGCGCGATCGCGTCGAGGAGCGGCTCCCCCGGCAGCTCGCGCGCGTCCAGGACGGCGGCCACCGCCCGCGTGACCGAGTCGGTGACGGCCAGTCCGGCCAGGCCGACCAGGAAGAGCCCCCCCGGGTGGTCCGGCGCGACCGTCCGCGCCAGCTCCAGCCCGAGCCGGCTCTTGCCGCCCCCGCCGGGGCCGACCAGGGTGACCAGGCGCGACGTCCCGAGCAGTTCGACCAGGTCGGCCAGCTCGCCGGACCGGCCCACGAACGTGGTGGTGGGCAGCGGCAGCCCGCCCGGGCCCGGGCGGGCCAGCGTCGGGTCGCCGCGCCGGATCGCCCGGGCGAGCGCGGCCAGCTCGTCGCCCGGGTCGACGCCGAGCGTCTGGTCGTGCGCCTCGCGGAGCCGCTCGTACGCTCGCAGCGCGTCAGCGCTGCGGTCGCTCCGGTGCAGCGCGAGCATGAGCTGGCCGGCCAGCCGCTCGCGCGCCGGCTGCGCTTCGACCAGGCCGCGCAGCTCGGGCAGGACCTCGGCGTGCCGGCCGAGCGCGAGGTCGGCCTCGATCCGGTCCTCGACCGCCCGCAGGCGCAGCTCCTCCAGCCGCACCGCCGCGGCGGCTGCCGCCGGCCCGCGCTCGATGCCGGCGAGGGCGGGCCCGCGCCACGACCGCAGCGCCGCGGCCAGCCCCGATGCGACCGCGCCCGGGTCGTCCTGGCCGCGCGCGGCGCCGGCCACGGCACGCTCGAAGCGGACCGCGTCCACCTCCTCGGGCCCGGCGTCCAGCACGTAGCCGGCGGCGGTCGTCCGGAGCCGTGGTCCCAGGGCCCGGCGGAGCGTGGAGAGGTGCACGTGCAGGCTCGACGCGGCGGTGGCGGGCGGGTCGTCGCCCCAGAGCTCCTCGGTCAGCCGCGCCACGGAGACCGGACGTCCCGCCTCCAGCACCAGCACAGCGAGCAGCGCGCGGGGTCGGGGACCGCCGATCGCCAGCGTGCGGTCGCCGTCCAGGACCTCGATGCTCCCGAGGATCCGGAAGTCCATCCGCGGTGAAGGGTAGGCGTCCGGCGCCCGCCTTTGGTCCGCCTTTGGTCGGCCGCGAGAAGATCCGGTCACGATGGCGGTCCAGCACTCCTCGCATTCCCCCCATGGCCGGGAGCTGCTGGACACCGTCGTCGACTCGTGGACGCGCGCCGAGCACGACGCGGACGACGCGGAGATCTGGCGCCTGCTCGACGACGACGTCGTGCTGGTCGTGGTCGGGCTGGCGCAGGCCGACCTTCGCGGGCGCAGGGCGGTGGGCGCCTGGCACCGGGAGCAGGTGGCCAACGCCCTGCACGAGCGCGACCTGCCGGTGCAGCGCGTCTACGGCTGGGCCTCCGTGCTCGACGACGTGGTCCGCGAGAGCCGCATCACGGGCCGGCTGTTCGGCTTCGCGGGCGGCGGGCGCCGGGTGAGCTACCGCCTGCGCCGGCTGTTCGAGCTGATCGACGGGAGGGTGAGCCGGCTGACGGTGTGGCCCGACCTGGAGGCGCTGGCCGCTCAGCTGCCCTGACCCAGCTCCCGGCGCACGATGCCCGCGCCGGCCGTCAGCGCGTGCAGCTTGCGAACGGCCAGCCAGCGGGGCGTCTCCCAGAGTCCGCAGTCCGGCACGGCCCACACGCGCTCGGGCGGCACGCACCGCGTGACCTGCCGCAGGCGGTCCGCGACGTCCGCCGGGCTCTCGCGGTAGGAGCTCTTCACGTCGATCACCCCGGCGGCGATGTCCTGCGGCAGGTCGGCGGCGCCGATCTCGGCGACCTCCGCCATCTCGCGGTTGGCGAACTCCAGCATCAGGACCTGCGCGTTCGCGTGGCGCAGCGCCGGGAGCAGTTCGCCGTACCGGCGGGGCGAGTGGGGCCGGCCGCGCAGATTCCCGAAGCAGAGGTGGAGCGCGACGTACGCGTCGACGCCCTCCACCGTGCGGTTGAACAGCTCGACCATCCGGCCCGGCGCGGCCCGGTATGCGGCGTTCGACGACTCGTCGACCTGGACGAACTCGCAGCCCGCGGCGCACAGGCGCCGGAGCTCGGCGTTCACCACGCGGGCCAGGTCCCACAGGAGCTCGTCGCGGGCCCGGTAGCCGCCGGCCAGGCGCAGCGCCTGGTTCAGCGTCAGCGGGCCCGGGCACGCGACCTTCACCGGGCGCGAGGTCCGGCCGCGGGCGAACTGGAACTCCTCGACGGTCCCCAGTCCCTCGGGAGCGGTGACCGGCTCGACCACGTCCCAGAACGGCGTCGAGTCGTACAGATACGGGCCCAGGCGGCGCGCCGGAGCCGCCTCGCGCAGGCCGGTCAGCCGGCCGTAGAAGGAGAGGATGAAATCGTGGCGGCGCACCTCGCCGTCGCTCACCACGTCCAGGCCGGCCCGCTCCTGGTCGGTGATCGCGAGCTGCGACGCGTCCTCCAGCGCCTCCCGGACGTCCGTCTCGCCCAGGCCGCCTGCCCGGATGCGGTCGAGCGCCATCAGGTAGAGGGCCGGCAGCGCGTGGCTGCCGACCGGGGCCGTGGGGATCAGGCCGCTAACGGGGCGAGCCCGCACGGTCCTCGTACCAGGAGTACGCGTACACGCCGTCGTCCAGGTCGCGCGCGAGCGTCGAGAGCTTGAGCGGCCGGAACGTGTCGCACATCACGGCGAGCTCGTTCGTCTCCTGGGCGCCGAGCGCCCGCTCCGCCGCCCCCGGCTGCGGACCGTGCGGCAGGCCCGACGGGTGCAGCGTGATCGACCCGACGTCCACGCCGCGCCGCGCCGCGTAGTTGCCGGCGACGTAGTAGAGCAGCTCCTCGGACTGCAGGTTGGAGTGGTGGTAGGGGATCGGCACCGCACGGGGGTCGAAGTCGAGCTTCCGCGGGCAGAAGGAGCAGATCACGAAGTCCTGGCCCTGGAACGTCTGGTGCGACGGCGGCGGCTGGTGGACCCGTCCCGCGATGGGCTCGAAATCGTGGATCGAGAACGTCCACGGGTAGAGGTAGCCGTCCCAGCCCACGACGTCGAAGGGGTGGTAGTCGAGCGTGTAGGTCTGCAGGCCGCCGCCGACGCGGACCTTCACCGTGTGCTCGCCGCCCTCGCGGTGGGTGCGGAGCTCGGCCGGCGGGTGGATGTCGCGGTGGTAGTACGGCGCGCCCTCCAGCAGCTGGCCGTACTCGTTGCGGTAGCGGCGAGGGATCTCGATCAGGCCGGGCGTCTGGAACACGAGGTGGCGCTGCTCGTCCTCGGGCACGAAGCGGTGGGTGGTGCCGCGAGGGAGGACCACGTAGTCGCCGGCGCGGTACGGGACGTCGCCGAAGATCGTCTCGACGGTGCCCGAGCCCTCGTGGACGAAGACCACCTCGTCGCCCGCGCCGTCCCGGTAGAAGTAGGCCATCGGCTCGACCGGCCGGCAGACCGAGATCTCGACGTCGTCATTCCAGAAGAGGACGCGGCGACCGGAGACGGGATCTCCGCCGGGCGCGACGCCGAATGTGCGGAGATGCCGGTGTGCGTGGGCGCCCGGCACCCATTCCTCCCGGACGAGGGGCTCGAACGGACCGACCGCCTTGACGCGGCAGGGCGAGTGCAGGTGGTAGAGGATCGACTCGTTGCCGCGGAACCCCTCGAGGCCCATGACCTCCTCGGTCAGCAGCGTCCCGTTCTCGCGCAGCTGGATGTGTCGCTTGGGCGGGACGTCGCCCCGCCGCTGGTAGAAGGGCATGTTCGATCCTCCTCGAGGGCACCGTCTGCAGGCTCCCTAGAGCATGCGCGCGTGCCGCCTTTCGGAGGAGGCGATCGTCGCGGAGGCGATCAGGCCGCGGGCGGGCCGAGCGAGGAGAAGGACACCAGGGGTTCGCCTGGCGTGGTCTGCGGCTCGGACACGTAGCGCACCCTGACCGTGACGGAATCGGCCGGCCGGGGCAGCATGATCTGGCCCCACCAGGTCGGGTTGTCGGCGCACGAACCCCCGCTGGCGGCGTGGACGACGTCGGTCGGCGTGATCGCGGTCGCCTCGAAGTGGCCGCAGGCATGCGATGGCGGGCGGGCCTGAGCGCTGATGGACACCTCCCGGTCGGAGATCACCGTGACGGTCTCGCACACCTGCCACTCGCAGGACGAGAGCATGGCGCTCGGGGGCAGGCTCTGCGCGAAGGCCGAGGACGACGCCGGCAGCAGCGAGGCCAGCACCATGACGCCGCACATCAGCACGCTTCGTGGTGACAGTCGCATTCGGGAGCTCCTTGATGCATCGAGCAGTGGCGTCGATCCGACCGGAGCCCCGATTCCACCACGGCCCGCGCGGCCCGGTCCAGTGACAACGCCCATACAACCGGCACTGACAAACGCGCCGGCGAAGAGGGGACGGCCGCGTGGTCCGGGGCGTACCATCCGCCTGACACTCACGGACGAGGCGCGGGAAGCGGCAGGGAGGAACCAGGAGTGGAGGAGTCGGAGGCCCGCTCGTTCGGTCAGCTGCTCACCGACTATCGCAATGCCGCGGGCCTGACGCAGGAGGGCCTCGCGGAGCGGGCCGGCCTCAGCACGGGCGCCATCAGCCTGCTCGAGCGCGGCGCGCGCACGTCGCCCAGGCAGGCCACCCTGACGCTGCTCGCGGAGGCCCTCGGGCTGGGCGCGGACGAGCGCCAGGCCTTCGCCGCCGCCGCCCGGAAGCCCAGCGTTCAACCGCCCGACGTCCGCATCCCGGCCGACCTCAGGATGCCGCTGACGCCCCTGGTGGGCCGGGAGCAGATGCTGGCGCAGGTCGTGGCCCTGCTCGCGCGGCCGGACGTCCGCCTGCTGACCCTGACCGGGGCGCCGGGTTCCGGCAAGACGCGGCTGGCGCTCGCGGTCGCCACGACTGCGGTGGAGGCGTACCGCGACGGGGTCGTCGTCGCGGCGCTGGGATCGCTGGGCGATCCGGAGCTGGTGATGGGCGCCCTGCGGGAGGCGCTGGGGCTGCGCGAGGCCCCGGGCGAGACGGCGCTGGAGACCGTCGCGGCACACTGCCGCGTCCGCCGGCTGCTGCTGGTGCTGGACAACTTCGAGCACCTGCTGCCGGCGGGGCCCGACGTGGTCGCGCTGCTCGCGGGGTGCCCGGGCCTGCAGGTGCTGGCGACCAGCCGGGCGGCGCTGCGCGTGCGCATGGAGCACGAGCTGCCGGTGCCGCCGCTGGAGCTCCCCGCCGCCGGCGAGGAGCGCCCGGAGACGCTGCGGGAGGTGCCCTCCGTCAGCCTGTTCGTGGAGCGGGCCGGCGAGGCGGCGCCGACCTTCGCGCTGACCGCCGAGAACGGCGCCGCGGTGGCCGCCGTCTGCCGTCACCTGGACGGGCTGCCGCTCGCCCTGGAGCTGGCGGCGCCGTGGGTCAAGCTGCTGACGCCCGACGGTCTGCGCGATCGGCTCGACCGGCGCCTGGACCTGCTGGTCGACGGGCCGCGCGACTTGCCGGAGCGGCAGCGCACCATGCGGGCCGCGCTGACCTGGAGCTGCGGCCTGCTGGCGCCCGAGCCGCGGGCGCTGCTGCGGCGGCTCTCCGTGTTCGCCGGCGGCGCCCCGCTGGACCTGGCGGAGAGCGTCTGCCAGGCCGCCGGGGCGCTGCCGGGCGGCACGCTGCGGCACCTCGCCGTCCTCGTTGACCACAGCCTCGCCCTCAGCAGGCAGCCCGGCGCCGCGGAGTCGCGGGTGACGCTCCTGGAGAGCGTTCGGGAGTTCGGCCGGGAGCTGCTGGCCGACGCCGGTGAGGTGGATGCGACGGCCCTGGCACACCTGGAAGGCTGCACCGAGCTCGCCGATCGCGTCGGCCGGGAGATCGGGACGCGTGCCGACGAGTCGGCGCTGGAGCGGCTGGGGCGGGAGCACGACAACATGCGTGCCGCCCTGTCGTGGGCGATCGAGTCCGGCCGGCGTGAGGCGGGGCTGCGTCTGGGGGCGGCGCTGTGGCCGTTCTGGGCGAACGGCGGGCACCGCCAGGAAGGGCACTCGTGGCTGGAGCGGCTGCTCGCGGGCGCCGACTCGGTGGACCCGGCGGTGCTGGCCCGGGCCCTCCTGGCGGCCGGCTTCCTGGCCGCCCAGGTCGGCGCCAGCGCCGAGGCCGCGGCACGCCACCAGGAGGCCGTCGCGATCCTCCGCGAGGTGGGCGACGTGCGCGGGGTCGCCGACGGGCTGCGCGGGCTGGGTCAGGCGACCGGCCGTCAGGGCAGGTACGCCGAGTCGATCGCACTCGTCGAGGAGGCGATCGACCTCCTCCGGGCCCTGGATGAGCACACGCTGCTGCCCCGGGCGCTGATGGACCTCGGCGTGGCCGTGTCGCAGGGGGGCGGGGATCCTCGGCCGGCGTTCGAGGAGGCGCTGGCGATCCAGCGCGGCCTGGACGACGAGCTGTGGACGGCGCTCTGCCTCGTCAATCTCGCCGACCGGGACCGGGTCGACGGGAACCTGGAGCTGGCGCGGTCGCGCCTGGAGGAGGCCTCCGCCATCGCGCGCCGGCTGGATGCGCCGTACCACCTCGCGGCCGCACTGGCCACCCTCGGCTGGGTAGACCGCGCGCGGGGCGACCTGGCGGCCGCGCTCGCTGCCTACCGCGAGAGCCTGCCACTGTTCGCGCGGCTGCGCGAGCCGTTCGGCGTGGCGAACTGCCTGCGTTCGCTGGCCTGGCTGGCGTGGTCGGAGGGGCGCGCGGCGCGGGCGGCGCGCTACTACGGCGCGGCGGACGCCCTGTGCCCCGGCGTCGGCGCGGAGGGCGCGGACGAGCAGCGGATGCACGAGGGCGCCTGCGCCGCGCTGCGGGCAGAACTCGGCCCCGACCAGTTCGAGGCCGCCCGCGCGGCCGGCGGGCGCCTCTCGCTCGAGGAGGCCGCGGCCGAGGCGGCCGAGCCGTAGTTGAGGTCGATGCCGCGGACCTAGCGCGAGCCGCCCAGGCGGCGCCTGCTCAGCAGCACCGAGATCCCGACCGCGAGCACCAGCGCGAAGCCGGTGAACAGGTCGTTGATGTAGTCCTGCACCCCCGCGAACGTGAGGCCCGTGATCGCGGTCGCCAGGAAGAAGATCGCCAGCAGGGTGCCTACCACGTTGAACCGCCCCGGCTTCACGGACGTGGCGCCCAGGAACGCGGCCGTCAGCGCGGTGAGCGTGAAGCTGCTGCCCACGCTCGGGTTGCCCGCGCCCGAGTCGGCCACCAGCAGCACGCCGCCCAGCCCCGCCGCCGCCCCCGAGACCACGAAGCTCAGGAACACGATCCGCGGGATGCCCAGGCCCACCAGCCGGGCCGATTCCACGTTGCTCCCCACCGCGTGGAGGTTGCGCCCGTACGGCGTGTGCTCGAGCAGGTAGTAGACGAGCAGCGCCGCCACGGCGACGACGTAGAACGGGCTCGGGATGCCGAACCAGTTGCCCCCGCCGAACACGGTGAGCTGCGCCGGGATGCCCTGGATGATCGAGAGGCCCTGCGTGTACCAGTTGACGATGCCCGTGATCACCGCGGCGGAGCCGAGCGTCGCGATGAAGCTGCTCACGCCCAGGCGGGTCACCACCGCGCCGTTCACCGCTCCCGCCAGTGTGCCCAGCGCGATCCCGATGGCGATACCGACCGGCAGGGGCACGTGCCACCGCGCGAACACCGCCGCCGTGAACACCGACGCCATCCCGGCCACATTGCCGATCGAGAGATCGAACTGGCCGCAGACCAGCGGCACGATCGCGCCCAGCGCCAGGACCGCGAGCACCGTCTGGCTGCGCACGATGTTCTGGAAGTTCGCCAGCTGCATGAACGTCGAGGCGGTCTGCATCCAGATGAACCCGAAGAACGCCACGATGACGATCAGCAGGACGAGCAGCGAGTAGCGCTCTAGCCACTGCACAGCCGCCGATGCGCCCAGCCGGGAGCCGAACGACCGGTCGGCGCCCTCCTGCTCGGGTGCGGCCTGCGTCCGGTCCTCGCCGGCGGCTCCGACGGGCTTCTGGTCAACGCTCAAGCGACTTCCTCCGACAGGTGCGCGATCTCCGTGAGCCGGTGCTCGTCGATGTCCGGCGCCCGCAGCTCGGCCACCAGCCTGCCCCGGCGCATGACGGCGACCCGGTGGCACAGCCGCTCCAGCTCGCCGAAGTCGCTGGAGACCACGATCGCCGCGGTGCCCGACTCGGCGGCGCGGTGCAGCAGCGTGTAGATCTCCTGGCGGGAGCCGACGTCGACGCCCTGCGTCGGCTCGTCGAGCAGGAGGATTCGCGGGCGCCGGCGCAGCCACCGCGCCAGCACGAGCTTCTGCTGGTTGCCCCCCGACAGCGTGAACGCGGGCGCGACGTCCGACGGCGCCCGGATCAGGAACTCGCGCATGGCCGCCACGACGTCGCGGCTCTCCTCGTCGTGGCGCAGCCGGAGGCCGCGGAAGTAGCGCGCGACCGAGCCCGCGGACACGTTCTCGCGGACGGTCATGCTCGGGAACAGCGCCTCCACGCCCCGCTCGGACGGCACGTAGCCGATGCCGGCGGCCATGGCGTCTGCCGGACCGGCGAAGCGCCGCGCGATGCCCTCGACGAGCAGTTCGCCGGACGCGGCGGGCAGCGCCCCGAAGAGCACCCGCAGCAGCTCCGACTGACCCGCGCCGAGCAGCCCGGCAAGGCCCAGCACCTCCCCCTCCCGGAGCGTCAGGTCGACGCCCCGCACCGGCCCCCCGCTCAGCCCCCGCGCCTCCAGCACCGCGCGCCCGGCTCCGACCGCGCGGTCCCTCCCCCGTCCGGCCTCCAGCCGCCGGCCGACGATCATCGCGACCACGCCGGCCTCGGTCGTGTCGGCGGCGGCGACCGTCCCGACCAGGCTGCCGTCGCGAAGCACGCTGACGCGGTCGGCCAGCGAGAGCACCTCGTCGATGCGGTGGCTGACGTACAGGATGGTCAGCCCGCCGGCCGCGTACCGCCGGAGGGCGTCCAGGAGCAGGTCGACGTCTGCCGCCGGCAGCGAGGTCGTCGGCTCGTCGAGGACCAGGATGCCGTGCTGGTTGCGCTCCCGGTCCTGGAGCGCGCGAGCGATCGCGACCATGGTCCGGTCCGCCGGGCGCAGCAGGCGGAGCGGCTGGTCGGGCGCGGCGCGCAGGTGGTACCGCTCGATCAGGGCGTCGGTGCGGGCGCGCAGCTCCCTCCAGCGGATGCTGCCGGCCGGACCGGTCGGAAACCCGGCGCCGACCGCGATGTTCTCGGCCACCGTCAGGTCCAGGAAGATGCCCGGGTTCTGGTGCACGAACCGCAGTCCGGCGGCGAAGGCGTCGCGCGGCGACCACTGGTCGGCCGCCGCCGCGACGCGCCCCGCGACCTCGATGACGCCGCCGGGGTCCGCCTGGTAGACGCCGGCCAGGATCTTGATGAGCGTCGACTTGCCGGATCCGTTGCCGCCGACGAGCGCGTGGATCTCGCCTGGCCGCAGGTCGAGATCCACGCCGGCGAGCGCCCGCGTCCCGGGAAAGGTCTTGCTCAGACCACGGAGACCGAGCGCTACCGCCTCGTCAGCCACTCACCCCCCACGCCTTCATGTACGCCGCCTTGAAGTCCACTTTCGGGACGAAGGGTCCGGAGGCGGGCAGGTTGTGGGTCGTGTCGCTGAGCGTCCAGCCGATGCCGGAGTTCTTCGGCTGCTGACCGAGGAAGACGCTGTTCAGCGTGTCGACGGCCGCCCAGCCCGTCCACTCCGAGGAGATGATGTTCACGGCGTTCACGCCCTTCCCGCCGCGGATCAGGTCCAGCTCGTCGGCGAAGCCCTCGCCGCCCATCACGTAGAGCTGGCTGGACCGGCCCGACTGGACGACCGCGCCGGCGATGCCGAGCAGGCTGGCGGCGGTGTACGGGATCTTGACCGCGTTCGCCTCCGGGTGCTGCAGGAGCGCGCTGGACGCCTTCTGCTGCAGCGTCGGGCCCAGCTCGGCGGCCTTGAAGTCCACCTCGTCGACGATCTTGCAGTCCGAGCACTTGGCCAGCTCGTTCGCGAAGCCCTGGCCGGTGTAGTGCAGCACCGTGAACTCGATGTCGTTGAAGAGGACGACGCGCGCGTGGCCCTTTGTGGCCACGATCACGGCGTCGGCCTGGTGGGCCCCGTAGTCCAGGGCCAGCTGGTCGGGCGTGCCGGCCTGGCCGAACTGGACCTCGCCGCTGAACAGCGCAGGGCCGCCGTTGAACAACGGGTCGTTGCAGTCGTAGGCGTACATCGGCACGACCGAGATGTGGGCGGCCTGCGCCTCCTGCAGCGGCGCCTTGATCAGCGGGCAGTCGTTGGCGTCGTCGATGATGCCGTCGGCGCCCGACGCGATCGCCTGCCGCATCAGCGCCGGCCCCTTGGTCGGATCGAGGTGCTCGTCGTACTCCGTCGCCTGCCAGCCCATTGCCTTGGCGGCGGCGAGCGCTGCGTGCACGGGCACCGAGGCGCTCTCGCCCTCGTCACCCGCCGAGATCACGACGATCTTCTTGCCCTTCGCCGCGGGACGCGAGGTGGCGTCGGGCGCATTGTTGGTGCTCTGGTAGTCCTTCTGGACGTTGGCCTGCGCCTGCGCAAGGAAGGTCGTCTGCGCGTTGCCCGTGCTGGTGCCCGAAGAGGCCCCGCCACAGGCCGCGACGAGCATCGTGGCCGCGGCCAGGAAGCCGCGGAGCCACGACCGGCCGAACGAGTTCGTCCTCATCCATCCCCCTCCATCAGACCGCCTCCGGGGTCGGGCGGCCATCGA